>NZ_QORY01000014.1:0-132695 GCF_008368755.1 Bacillus sp. AR2-1 | reverse complement strand
TAAGATGGCCCTTTACGTATTCCTAAAACATTTATTTACTTATAGGTATTTAATATTTAAATGTTCTTCCAGTATCCAATTATTTTGCCCGATATCTACCGCATTTTTGGCTCTGCCCCACACACGAAAAGATTTTGATCCATCAATATTACCTTTATAATTTATACATTCAGGCTCTGCATAATAGTTTACTCCATACCCAACAGGATATTTTGAAACTACAATACCAATACCATTTGATTGCTGTGTATTCTTTTTGTTAAATTGAATAGGTTGATTTACTTGATCCGAACCTATAAACCAAGAAAGCGACTTATTTCCTATTAATTGATTTACATCACATTTCCCAATACCAGGAACATTTCCCGCATCAGTATATTGCCAAATATCACACGGATATGCTGGCTTATTTCCTCCATAACGAGGAATCCATACAAAATCAACTTCAATATTACGTGCTCCAAATGATACATACGTGTGATGCCCCACGTATAGCCCTACTTTTTTCGCACCTAAACGGCGTAATTCATCTATAAACGCTTGTGTCCCCCCTTGCATATCCATCATCGTTTGAATTTCTACGTCCACCACCCAAAACTTAGCAGATTTATCGCCACGACTCCAAAAATCTTGTGCCTCTTTCCTTGCATCAGCAATAGATATAAAGCGACAAAATGCATAATTACCAAATGGAATACTGCGTTTCTTCATTTCATTCACATAATTTTGATACATAAAATCTACTGTATTCGAGCCATCTTGAACTCTAGCAATAACTAAATCTAGCTGAGATGCTGCAATATCCCAATCAATAGTTCCATTCCATTTTGAAATATCGATAATATACCCCAATACAATTCATCTCCTTTTTAATATCATATTCAAAGCTTGTCTTATTGAAAGCCCCTTATGCCTAATACTAGCTATCTATAATATAAATAAGGAGAATCTATATTATTTTTCAAAACATATAATCTTTTAATTAAACTTCCACTAATTCTATTTATTTTTCATACAGTTCATTCACAAATTCGAGATATGCACTATCATCTATTAGTAAATAATATCAATTAGTTAACCCTTCATTAGCGCTATTATTAGAAACGTTTTCATTATTACTACTCATCGATATTAATCTTCTTTAGACTAATAAACATATGTATGACAGCTAACTTTCTGTGTTTCTTACGGTTACTCTATATTAACGAAAATAATTTATCTTTCATTTCTTATATATTTTCACATCAAACATACTATCTTTATACACTATATATTTATCAATGGAAATTTCAGTCGCCATCCGCAATTAGCTAGACAATGTAACGTTAATACATATAAAAAAGACATTTTCTATTAAAGAAAATGTCTACTTACAATCTAGTAAAACAGTTTTGGTGTTAAATCTGTATTTTGTAATTGTGCACTCTCACCGCTCGGAACACAGCTTGTGGAGAATAAAATTGGGATATCACAAATGTCATCGTTCATTACATCATGAAATACATTTGCAGCAACACCAGTAAATGTTTGACATAAATTTGAAATATCATCATTAAAAAATTGAATCACTTGCGCAGCAAAAACTGGAAAGACAACATTTGATCCACCAGGAAGCTGCGGCTGTACAACAACTTGTTCAAAATAAGGATTATTTTCTAACGCCACTTGAAATAAATGAGCAATTTCAAATGCATCTAATGGACATGGAAGTGGATTTACAATGTTATTTTCATTATTAGTTACAATAACTGTTACACTTACATTCCCAAATTCTACAAAAGATTTTAGAAGCGTTGCTAACGCTATCGCTTTTTCATTACTTAACGCATGCACTAAAATAATATAATTCCCGCCAACTAGAATTAGCGGACCAACTGAAACAGTTGGATCAGCACCAATTGAATTTTTTAACTCATTGAAATATGTGATCCACGGTGGTGAAAGCTGAGCTTGTACATTTTCTTGCACTCTTTCATTACCTCCTAATACAATTCTTACTACTATAATATGTATCAAGGAAAAAAGTGTATTAGATAAATTACTTATTTTTTGCTTTTACCTATTATATCGATTAAACATTTTATAGAATATTCTCAGTTTCCAATGCATTTCCCACATTTTCACCACGCCATAAAACCCCATATTATTATCAACTCAACTAAAATTTCATATTATATTAATACGCCTTTATAATCTGAACGAAAAAGTGCAGAATAAGATGCTGCATATGAGGAGCTGATTTTATGAAAAAAAAACCTATCGTGGTTAAAGTTCCACCAAACTCAAAACTAAAAATCACATTTTTCGGTCCATGTAACGAGGTAATTACAAATGTTTCTATAATTAACCAACTTTCCACACCTAAGTGTCAAACTATTACGCAATATCCAAACTATAAGAAATACGAAACTGAAGTACGATCATTATCCAGTTGTTAATCCATTCTATTCACAATCCTTACAATTTGGTTAGCTCCGCGACTACGGGAATAGACCAAAATTACTCATTTCATGTTATTCCATTGATAATCTATTGATTTTTTACACGTTTTTATTAATCGAGCATATATTATCGTATGGAGATTATCCACTCATAAAACCTATCTTTCTTTAGAGCGTACTTTTTATGTATGCTCTTTTTTTATTTATCTCTCATTCTGTACACATAAACCTACTCACTTTTATATTTCACGGGCGATCAACCTACCTGCTGCTTATAAACAATTTAATCAATGTGTAATCAACAATACTCCTTTATTTATTATACGTTCACTACTCTGTTAAATTAGTGTATTGATTCAATCATCATTCATTAATATATTCCCCTTCTAAATTGAACAAATATGTATTAAAATTCTTTATATACTCAAGGAGGTCAAAAATGTTCAAGTTGCATCCCATACTACTCATCTTAGGATTTATTTTATTTTTATATAGTGTAATCGTCTTAATGTTTTTCCTTTCTATACAATAGCAATACCTACAAAAACCTATGTTAAATATGTAATTTCTATATAGTAAAGAAAAAGCCCGTAATTATACGGCCTTTTATGTATTAATAAATTTAGATGTCTTTTCTATTCCATAAGACGACTAGCAAATGTAATGCCTAAGAACTTTCACAACCATGTTACTTGTTTCGTTGTACTCTTTTTATTACCTGCAGAATATCTAATACTCATAATAAGCTAGCACTTTCAACCTTACATCCTAGCATGTGAAATTCTCCTGAAACAAACTATCTTTAGCCTATTTACTTATATATTTTAGAAAAATAATAATAATCCCCCACCATTTGGTGTAGGGGATTAACTAAACCTACTGAAAAGTATTTTATTCTCTTCGTTATTTAATTGGAGAAGGGAATCTTGCAGCTTCAAAATGTGAGCCGTCTTCTGAAGGACTTAAAACTCCGTCTATGCTACTTTGTGCATAAACCTCAACTTGATCTCCTTCATTCAATTGAATAATCGTCGAAACACTTACTACATTTCCAAAACCTATTGGACCGAAAAAATCATTATCTATAGCTATTGCTGCATTTCCATTTACACGAATTTCTACACGAGCTCTATAATTTAAGCTAGGATCGTTTGGAAAGAAACCAATCGTTCCAATAATAGAGTAAACTCCCCTAGTCTTCGGAATAAAAATAGACGTTACTGGATTATACTCATTTGCTAAATCAAATTGTTCATTTTGGAACAATACCTTTACAAAAGTATTGGCAGGAACCGTTTGATTCACCGTATTTCTAGCTCTAAATGCAGATGCCCTAACAAGCTTCTCCTCGTTGTCATTACACTTACTCGTGCTCTTACAACAATCATGCTGTTTCTTTTTATACTCTTTACAATACTTACAGTAGTAATAGCAAGACATGTTAGTTCCCCTTTCATGCTGATTACTACATATTATGTAAGGGGGATTCGCAATGTTTGGACGAGCTATTGTTTTAGCACTATACTTATCGCCTATTTATATACACTTGAGAGGAAAACATATTAATAAAAACACAACCTAGATGTATAGCAATCCATTCAAATTTAATGGATTCTTCACTTAGCTATTTTACTTTCAATACAAAAAAGAGCGAATCTACATTCGCTCTTTTTTATGGCCCAAAGCTTATCATCCAACCTAACATAAATCCAAATACAGCAAACAACAACATAAAAACAAATAAACTACA
The DNA here is from genome assembly GCF_008368755.1 of Bacillus sp. AR2-1. Taxonomy (NCBI): domain Bacteria; kingdom Bacillati; phylum Bacillota; class Bacilli; order Caryophanales; family Bacillaceae; genus Bacillus; species Bacillus sp. AR2-1. The sequence continues at coordinate 128,504 of NZ_QORY01000014.1, read as the reverse complement.
TGCCCACAATGCATATTTTCGACTTTTGCTTTTTGTGATCATCCCTACGACTGAGCACACCACTCCAATACCAACTATTTGCAGAAAACCTTTACCTATAAATGTTTCTTGAATAAGCAATATAATGTTCAAATACAATAACGCTAGAAAGGCAATAATTAATGAAATAGTCCCCATCCACGTTTCCTGTCTATACATATGATTCTTTCTTTTTTTTAAGAATGCCAATTCCATAACCTCGCTTCACCTACTTTCAATTTTCTAACTTTTTCGTGGCTCATCAATTTTTCAACTTCTACTTTAGGCCCAGTTACAACTGCCCCGTATGTTTTCACCCCATTTTTTTCAAGGAAAGAAATACGCTTTGACAACTCTAATACTTTTTCTCTAGATAGCTTCACTGCTAAATCTTCATGCTTCTGTAATGACTTTAAAACATCAATAAATTGTTCCTCATGAGGTGAATCACTTTCAAAAGCACCACTTGGCCTTGAAATCATTTCTGCTGGAAAGCCAATCGGGGCTACATACATACCCTCTTCATTCGTTTGCTTCTCCTCTAATCCTGTATTAATGGCATACCACACAATATCAATAGTAGGAAACATATCCGTTACCTCTTGTACACTTAATAATTCTCTAAAAGATACAAATGCTTCTACAACAGATTCTTGCGGAAGACCCTTTAATACCTGCGCTTCTTCGCTACTATTATAGGACACATTATAATTATTAGGATGAGACAATACTTCGTTGTCTATATACGGGATTTCCGGAATTTTTTCATCTGTTGTATATTCACGGCTTACTTTCGTTGCTCTACTAAATACATAATCTGTTTTCTCTTCTCCTATTCGAATATCTTTCTTTCCTACTCTTTTATACAAATCAAAATGCAATTGCAAACTAAGCGGTAACAACGTTTGCTCCATGTCCCTATCTTTCAAAAATACATTTGGTTCTGTTACACTTAACGTTTGATTTACTACATTCCGTATCTCCATTGCGTTTGTAGGTGCCAATGTATAATATAAGAGTGTTGATATATATATAATAGGTTGAATAAGTAATAAAAAAGTAAATACAATTAAAACATTCGTAATACGTGCTCTTTTTTTACCTATTTTCAACAATTGCTCTTGTTTTCCATCAGATAGTGAAGCCGGTCTTTGATGAATAGCTTCTTGTAACAGTTCTTTATAATCATCTTGTTCAGAATGAGGTTTATCATTTGTCATTTTGACTCTTTTCCTCCTTTAACAATTCTTTTAATCTCTTTCTCCCGCGAAACATGTGACTTTTATACGTATTTAACTTTAAATCTAATACAGAAGCACCCTCTTCGTACGTTAATTGATGTACGTCACATAATAAAATAGCTTGTGCCTCTATTACCGGTAAAGTATGAATAATCTGAATTAACTTTTCATAACTATTTTTTGCGACTACATACTCTTCTGTAGATTCCCCCGCTTGTATTGTCTCTAATTCCTCCGTTCCTACAAAGGTTACTTTTTTCTCTTTCCTAACATAATCAATAAACGTATGATATGCCACTTTAAAAAGCCATGATTTTACCTTTTGATTTTCATAGTCTTCTAAATAAAGATACGCTCGATAAAAAGTCTCTTGCATCAAGTCCTCCGCTACGTGATGGCTACGAGAAAGGGAAAATAAATACCGGTACACATCGTTTATATAAACCTTATATATTTCTTCAATCTCCATCCCCCTCCTCCTTTCATATATAACACGAATAAACAAATTCAAAAGTTGCATTATTTTTCCTTTTTCCTTTTTTATTTATAAAAAAAACATCATTTATACATTTTAATAACTACTTACAATTATAAACAAAATACTAGATATTACGGCTGTAAATATCTTTCAAAACCAGTAAAAAAACGATTCAGATGTTCTCCTGCTTTTTGTTGGTTGATAGTTATATGACAATCATCCTGTACGATATACCCGCAGATAGGACTTCGTTGTTACATTTCGATCTGGTCCGCGTAAATAAATGTTCATATATCCTTGCATACAGAGCCACTAACCATCATTTGTCATGATAAGATAATTCACATTCTTTCTTTAATCGGTATTATCTCGTCAAAAAACACTTGTAGTATGTACGGAGATTATCTCATTGGCTATTTACAAATTGTAGGTGAGGACTATTTGACGCTTACATATCCCCCTCTCCATTTGCGGGTAATAAGACTCCAAAAAAAAAATTCGGAACATGCAAGAAAGGTAGGTAGGAGCCAGATCGTCCGTATATGTCCAATTAGCGAGGACTAATAATCGGTTTGGGATACCTGCCCCCTACTGATTAAACTTTCAATTTATAGATTAAATACAGTTCCATATGGGATAGTAAGAAAAGAACTTCCATACGGTGTGATTTGATGCACTGGGTAAAAATACTCCATAGATGAATAATACGGCTGGATACCTTGTTGCTGCATTTGCATTTGTTGTTGCATTTGTAATGCTTGTTGAACAGCTTGAACTGTACTTTGTGCTCCACTAAACGTTATTGATGTACCATACGCTGGTCGCATACCAGCTTGAGTAGCAAAATAAGAATAAAACATTACTTTCATCTCACTTCCCTAAAAGTAATTACAAGTTATATTATGATCCTTTAATTCAGTGGGTGCGGAGAGTTAATCTATTAGCTTTGATTAGCTTTGATTAGGTTTAAAAATTTTTATTATCTGTTACACTTTCATATTTCATTTACAAGGTTCATCTACTAATACTAATTTAATTTTTGAAGGGGCATTTCATTAACAAGTTTCTGATAACTATTTTTTAAATTCGACCACTTTCAAAATTTTAGAAATGAATGTTTAAGATTACTAAAAATAGATTATTTATCTATACAACCTTCACAAAATAAAAACACCCTAAACGGATGCTTTATTTTTCACTACTTTTATTCATTAACAATAATTCAATTGTCCTCGTATTTCACCATTAGAATGTTGTACTGTATGAACATTAATATATATGTTTCCAGATATGATTTCATTTACAAGAGGACCTAATGTTTGACCCGCTAACGGCCCGACCAAATCTTCTTGAGTAATCATTCCCGTAAGAGTTGCACACTCTATTGAAACTGGATTTGTTATAGGTCCAAATAAAAAAGCTACAACAGGACCGTTCGTTCCTTTTGACCCAAGATGCAGATGGGCAGCTACTACATCCTCTATATCGAATAAATCTAGCTTGAATTTTAAGCTAAGCTTGTCCGGACTTAATTTAAAGAAAGCCTCTCCTCGAGCACCTGTTTCTACTGGTGGAACTTCATTCCTACCGCGTAACTTTGCAAAGAACATATTTACCACTCCTACGTTGTTATATACTCCTAATATATTCTTGTCCTTCATATATGGTGTTAATAAATCAGGTATTAGTCTACTTAATTTTTTTATACCATAGGTTAAATTATCAATTCTATTAAATTCATTAATCTGACTATTTCGTATTATAATTTCATTCATATACTATATTAGATTACTCGAAAGGAGGCGAAAGTATGGAAAGCTGTGTTTTGTTCGTTAATGGACAACCTCTTTTAGTGGTCTCAGTCGCTGGAATCGAAATTGCTAGATTAGAACTTTCTCTTCAAGTAGCATTGACCTTAATAGCATTAGGAATTCCAATCTGTGCATAAACGTTAGGTATCTATTCAAAAGAGAGCTTAGGCTCTCTTTTTTATTTATATCTTTCCTTCACAACAAAAAAAGACACCACTAAAAGCACGGCATCGCGTAAAATAACTGCTATTTGTTTAATCATTTCTTCACTAGCAACCCTAATTCATGTAGAATTTCTGAGAACGAATAACCATATGCAAAACCTACAATACGAATCCCTGGAATCCATCTATGTTCTAAATTTTCATTGTATGTTTTCTTATAATACTTTAATTTAGAATCTATACTGTATTTGTCGTCAATAATTACTTCATCGCTATGAAATCCATCCATTTCAATCTGAACAGCTACGTACTCTGCTCCCTCAATAAAGGCTTTATTATAACACTTTTCTAATTCTTCTAATGTCACTCCCATTATTAACCTCCTTTCCAAATGGGTGTTTTGTTCAATAAAAAAGAGCATCTAGATCAGTAGATGCGAAGATATATAAAAGGTAAGCTCTTGGAGTATTTAATAGATTATAAACTGGTTGCTTGTCCTACAATATATTATATGATTTTCATATAAAAATAATTCATCAAAAAACAAGGTGAAAATTACTCATTTTCATTTTAGAAAATAGTTACATTTTAATTTTTTAAACTAGTCTATCAATCGCACCCTTCCAACTCCTCATTTTCTTCACGTATTTGTCCAATTAATGAAATTATGAAACCTACGGCTTGTATCCAACTTCCTGCTATTTCTATCAGCTGTCTTCCTTTATTTTTTCATTCGGTTCGCTATTTACTTGAGTGTTTAAATTTTTTCCATTTATATTACTTTTCCTATAAAACAAAGTAGTTTTTGCAAATAGATGATTTCTTCACTAGAACACTTAATAAATAACTCTTTTATGTTTTAAGTTAATAAAAATATATTTCCATTTTGTTTTCTAGCCTTACTTACACTTCTTGTTAATAACCAAGTATTGATTATACGTCCCATAAGAACGTCTTAATTTTCTAAACATATACTTAGAAGAAAAATATTCCTGAACATTACACAAATACTTACAAATCCTTTAAATGCAGAAGAAAATACAAACTCTTAAAGCATACTTAACGATGATAAAATTTTAAAAAGGAGGTAATTATGAAAAATAATCAAAACTCAAACGATCCGTGCAAAAAATTCCAATTTCCCTGTTTTATTTCTATATCCTCTTGTGATCAAAGTAATTGTTGTACACCTGTTTTTTTCTCATTTTCTCAGCAACAAGAATTATTGTCCCTCATTAACCAATTAAATCAAGCTATCCTTTCTTTCTTTACCACGCCAAATCCGACAACTATACAAATACTCCAATCATCATTACAAGCGTTAAATGATTTAATAATTGCAGTACAACCAAATACTCCAAATAAAAATTTAGTTATACGAACTATCACTCAATTAATCAATTCTTTGCCTACTGCATCTCTTACTCAAATCTCTGCGTTATTCCAATTTCTATTCCAAAATTTATCTTCGCTCATTAGTTGTTCCAATATATCGGACCCATTGTTACAACAAACATTCAACTTAATTTTGCAAGGAATATTAAATAGTTCTCTATTAAATATTATCGGAATACCCGGTCCTACTGGAGCGACAGGACCTAGAGGATTTCCAGGACCTAAAGGAGCTACTGGTCCTCAAGGTGTGCAAGGTATTCAAGGGCCAGAAGGACCAGAAGGAGCTACTGGTCCTCAAGGTGTGCAAGGGCTTCAAGGACCGGAAGGACTTGCAGGAGCTACTGGACCTCAAGGCGTGGAAGGGCTTCAAGGGCCAGAAGGACCGGAAGGACCGACTGGACCCCAAGGTGTGCAAGGGCTTCAAGGACCACCTGGGCCACCTGGACCCACTGGCTCTGGGACTGGAATGGGAGTTCCTGGACCCCCAGGACCGACTGGACCTCAGGGAGTACAAGGTATTCAAGGGCCGGAAGGACCAGAAGGAGCTACTGGACCTCAAGGTGTGCAAGGCATTCAAGGGCCGGAAGGACTCGAAGGGCCGACTGGACCTCAAGGTGTGCAAGGTATTCAAGGACCGGAAGGACCAGAAGGGCCGACTGGACCTCAAGGTGTGCAAGGTATTCAAGGACCGGAAGGACCACCAGGGCCGACTGGAGATTGTGAGTGTCCAACAGGACCTACGGGACCGACTGGGCCAACCGGCCCCACTGGACCTGCATGTAATTTCCTTGTTTATGTTACAAACGCAGGAGCCATAGACGATCCCACAGATGATACAGTATCTGTAATCAACACCGGAACAAATACAGTTGTTGCTACCATTACTGTAGATAATGCACCACTCGAAGTAACAGTCTCACCAAATGGAACTCGCGCTTATGTTACTAATATTTTTTCTAATACCGTTTCTGTTATTAATACTGCCACTAATATAGTTGTCGCTACCATTCCTGTTGGATCTAATCCAATCGGTGTAGCTGTTACTCCAAATAACACAACTGTTTATGTTGGAAATCACGGTAATAATACGGTTTCTGTTATCAATGCTGCTACTAACACAGTTGTTGCTACCATTCCTGTTGGCAACGCTCCGCAAGGAATCACTGTTTCTCCAAATGGAACCTTTGCATATGTTGCAAACGAATTAAGCAACAATATTTCTGTTATTAATACTGCTACTAATACAGTTAGTGCTACCATTTCTGTTGGCATTCGTCCTAGAATAATCGTCTTTACACTAGATGGTACTCGTGCGTATGTCACAAATCAAAACAGCAATACTGTTTCTGTTATTGACACCGCTACTAATTCCGTAATTAATACAATTAACGTAGGTGCTGAACCGGTTGGTATAGATATTACACCAGATGGCACACGTATTTACGTTGTAAATAAAGTTAGTAATAATGTATCAGTAATAAGCGTGGCGACAAATACTGTAATTAATACAATTCCTGTTGCCTTATCCCCGGATCAAGTAACCATCATACCAGATGGCACTCTCGCCTACGTTACAAACCAAGGTAGCAATACTGTTTCTGTTATCAATACTGCCACAAATACGGTTATAGATACGGTTCCAGTAGGTGTTGCTCCAACTGGTATAGCAACTGGAAATATTTGCGAATAATCTAAAAAACAGAGGAACCCTAAATATAATCTGTCCCCTTTGTAAAGGACATTTTGAAAAATTTAGGCAACATCAAGAAGATGATTTCTGTATCCAACAGGAGTCATCTTTTTTAAATTCCATTGATATCTATAGTACGTCATATATTTCTTAATCTCTTGTTTCAACTCAACAAAGGACGTGCAAGGTTTTACATGACATTCATCTTTCAGTTGGCGCTGCAAACTAGTTCAAAAGCTAATACTAAGCTGTCTATACTTTTCAAATCCTTCATCTTAATCTTCCATATCGTCTTTTTAACAATGGTCTTAAAAATAATATCGATCTAATCTATACTGTTCTCCTCAGTTCAATTTTCTAACATATTAAATTTAGTATTTTGTTCCATTGATTATAAATAATTAAGCTTTATTTTAATTCAATAAGTAGTAGCGCTTGAAATAGCTGATACGGTAGATTGTACTCCAACTTTAAACGCAAACAAGTCAGATTAAAAAACATCTGACTTGTTTGCGTTTAATTTATCACTATGCTTCCCTACCTGTATTAACACGTTAAGTTTTATTTTACTCTAGCTGTACTCCTTCTCTTTTAAACTTATCAATTAATTCATGATATGTATTTATTTCTTGCTCACTTTTATCCCAATTCTCCCCGTAAATATGACTAATTTCCCCCTGTGATATTTCTATAATTGAGATACTACCATCGTTTTTCATTAACACGTATACATTTGTGCCTTCTTTATATATTCTAACAAGGTATTCACTTCTTAAACTCTGTATGCTTTGTTGTCCCGCTTTTTCCATAACAGTAGGAACATAACTATCAGTTATAAATTGACGAAGCGATTTTTCACTAAAGTCACTTGTTTCTAATAAACCTAATGCTGACGAAATCATATAAATAAGATCTAGCTCCTCTTGTCTCTGTAACTTGTCCTTAGATATAATTAAACTACTTCGTTTTTCTTCATGATTATTCGGCACCACATTTTCATCCTGATACGGCTTATAACTCTGCGGCTGTTCTGCATAATTATTTGGTATATTATTTTTATATACTTTATGATAAGGACTATAAAAGTTTCCGACACGCAAAACGAGTAAAAGAGACAAAACAATTAACAAACAAATATACCAAATATTGTATCTCGGATGTTCAATATTTGAATACGATTGGATTTCTATATGCTCTTCTGGTAATAACTTATGCTCTCTTTTTGAAATTTCTTGTTCTCTTGTATTTTGATCACTTCGTAGAATATTTTTCTTGTCGACCGCTTTTATTAATCCAACTTCCTTATGAATCTTCTCTTGAATTTTAGAAGAAATGAAATGCATCACAAAAAATAAAATATAAATGGTACTCGCATACCAACCTATTAAATATATAGGTAGTATCCCCCAAACAAATGAACTTAAAAAGTATAAAAAGTAATATAAGTTTTTATTCTTAAAATATACAAACGTAAATAATGAACAGAATTTTGAGACCGGCAATCCTATAACATGTGCAAACTTTGCGGTAAAATCACAAATTTTTTTTTTTGTCCCAATCGTCTTTTTATAAATCGAATATGCATCCTTATTATATGGATCTAGCCGCAGTGCAACTTCCGCAAACATCCTTTCTTTTTTAAAATTCCCCTGATACGTTGCTGCTGTTGCGAATAAAACAAGGTTGATTGTATTTTCCAAATTTAATTTTAAAGCCTGCCGTTCTGCTCTTAATGCCTCCTCTTGCTTTTTAGGAAAAGATGTGTAAAGAATATACGCATACTTCCCTAAATAAATTTCATTTTCAGGTTCCAGTGCTATCGCTTTCTCTAAATACACTAGCGAATTCTTAACGGGTTCAAAACATCTAACAGCTTCTCCCATAAAGAAATTGAACTTTCCATTTTCAGGATAGTTTTTCAATCCTATCTCTGCTAATTCCCTTACTTTTTTATAATTGTTTTGAGCACTGAAAATATCTAATCCCACCGAGAGTACCTCTTCATTTAAATACTCTTATTGCAGTGCCTTTGCTATATACTTACTCGCATTTTCATTATCATTTAATCCATAAAAATAAACATAACTTAAACAAAGATTAGCGAAAGCAGCCTCTGGCTCTCCATTTATTAGCATTTCCGCTTCTTTCCTTGCCTGATTAACATCGCCACCTTTAAGTAAACGTTGAATTTTTCTAAGATTATCTTCCATTACTAAACTCATCCCTACCCTTATTTACTATTCCTTCTTGTAAATTTAGCTTTAATACTTCCATATTTATCCAATTACACAAAATTAATATAGCAAATAAGAGCGTAGCAATTTGTCATATTTCGTCGACAAAATCAATTCTTGTTTGAATTAATGTATTCATCTTAATTTTTTATTAGACGATCATTTTCAATATTTCGTTTCCAAATTAAAACAGTTAAATAAAACCCTTTATATTATTGATGTTCGTAAAAATGCATTCTATTGTATCAATTTCCAATCATTCCTTTCAAAAATAAAAAAGCAGCTGTCAGGCTACTTTGAATTTTTCTTATCCCCAAATGAAATGATATATATATTCCCCCGTTACACGTTCATCAATTCCAGCAACCCTAACGAACCTCATTAAATCCGCCCCTTGAAGAAAATATACGGACATCATAACTGGTACTTGTGACCACATGAATTGATAAAGCTCATTCACTCTCTGATTCGTCGTAACGATTAAATCATTTACTGGTCCATTATTCCATGCTGAGGTTTGAACTGAAGTGAAAGAAAGGTCTTTCCCATTAACCACTATTCTTGCCACACTTTGAGTTATGTCCATTATAATCCCCTCCAACATTACAAAAATTGGACCTATTTCTTTGTTCATATTATTATAAATATTCTTGGCTGTAATAAATGTTTAAGGTAAACTCCTATTTTTCAATTCTATTCAAATTAATTTATTTCATATTGTAAACAGATGAATGAAATTGTAGTATTACTCTCCCTCAAATTCCATAACATTTGACATTTTATAACCTTGTTGACTTTTAACAATCTGATATGCAAAAATCATATATCTTATTATCTCGATATCAATTTATTAACTATAATTTAATAAGAATTCATTTCAATCACTTGATAAATCAACGTTTGTAAATTAATTCATTATTTAAAATTCCACCCTTTATTTCTAAACATAATATTCGAATAATCCATTTTATTTTATACACATCTACCTTTTTATGTATTTTATACGAAAAGAGTAGGGTAAGAGTTACTCTTTTCCATTTTAGGAAAGGTCCTGTTGGAAACACCAGGACCTTTTTTCTTATAATTACATTTTCGTTTATTTCCGCCGTATAACCATTTTATTATTTATCAAAAACACTATGCTCACGTAACACACATCTGTAAATCAATAAATAAGCATACACTTTATAAAGAAAATAAAAAAGCACGTTATTCTTCATTTTAACGATAGCGCGCTGCACTCATCTTCTTTATTTGCTTTCTTTGATTTTTCATTCTCTTCTTTCTGGGCTTTTTCCACTGCTTTTAAAAACCCTTCCAATGCTTTTTTCGTATTATTATCATTTACTGGGTGTAGATCCATTGCTGTTACCTCCTCTTAGAAAGTATTCCATGAATACCAAGCTCAAGAAATACAATAGCCATTGTGTATGAACATCGGTTTTTCTAGCATCTAGTTCACCTCCTTAAAAATGCAGGATTTCCCTTTCTAATATTGAATTAGTAACATTTGGAAAGGAGGTGTAACATGGCGGAAATTAAAGTGGGACTTACACAATTTTTAGACTTCACACTGAAAAGTAGTGCAGCTAAAACAAATTTTGTAAAGAATTTAAAATCTCAACCTGAATATCACCCAGTTTTTGATTACTGGAAACAATTACGAGAAACTGTTATTAAATTTCATAAAAACGAACTACCTTTTGATTGTTTTGAAACATTAGTACAAACTGTTGATCGGAAGAAAAAGCAAAACTACATTGATGTTATAAAGCAGTACAAAAAATTTATTAAAAGCAAAGAAGTCTCTTGGTTTGATCCAGGTAAATCACATTGGTTATCAGATAATTTAATCGTCCGCTCATCACCTGAACTCGGTTTGCTCATTAATGATGAGCCGCATCTTATTAAACTATTTTTCAAAGGAAAAAAAGAGCGAATTGATAAATATAACATCAACTCAACACTGACATTATTAAATGAATCAACATTTTCAAATGAATATAACGATGTGAATTATACTGTCCTTAACATCCAAAAGAACAGAATGTATACGAATAACTCTATTAATAATGATCATTTAATAGCTCTTGAATCAGAAGCCCACCAGCTTTCTTATTTATGGAATAAGGTGTAAAAGGGTATAGGTATCTCTTTCAATACCTTGTTCATGCGTAATTTGGGCACAATTTTCACAAATCCAATTCGTTTCTTTTAATTGAAGCTCACCTTCTTGTTTCTCACAAACAATGCAAGGTGGGCGTTTTTGTTCCTTCACCCATTTCAACATCCTAATTCCCCTGACTTCTTAACCGCTAAATAATTCCTAAGATGTTCTTATGATCCCTTTCGCGTTCCACATCATGTTTTTTCTTTCACTCTATACAGTGCAGCAAATTCCCCTCTTGTTAGTCACGCTTCTTTCACCCATATTACTTTTTGGGGTTGTGATTATTGCTGGAACTCATATAACGCCGCCCTAATCTCTTCTCTCACAACTTCACGAATACGTTCTTATTACGATTCCTCTAAATTCATACATGCATCCCCTACATCTTTTTTTGAATTTCCTGCTTGTTGTTTAATTCACTCATAAAATTTATGAGTAATGATTATCCACCGTTTACCTTCTCTAAGTACCAGAAAGAGATTGCTTGTTTTATCCGACATTACATTTCAGTCGCTTCATAAACATCTCATAAAAATATGTGAGGAAAAGAACGTTATAGCAATGGCTATCATGAATACAATTTGAATTACCCTACTTATAATAGTAACCTTACAATTCAGAAGTTTGACACAACCCTAGAAAAAGCTTATAAAGAAAAGTGAGGTTCCAACCTAAAATATTAATAGTGAAAAAGGAGAAACAAAACATGAAAGAAATCAAATCTGAACAGGAATTCAAAGACATCATCGCAAGTGAGGAGCCAGTAGTTGTTAAGTTCTTTACTACATGGTGCCCAGATTGTGTTCGTATGGACAACTTTATCGGAGATGTAATGGAAGAGTTCAATAAGTTTGAATGGTATTCTATTAACAAAGATGAGTTCCCAAGTATCGCTGAAGAGTATCAAGTAATGGGTATTCCAAGTTTACTTGTATATCAAAATGGTGAGAAGCTAGGCCACTTACATAGTGCTAACGCAAAAACTGAAGAGCAAGTTACTGAGTTTTTAGAAGCATACTAAGATGAAGACCCTCTGAAATATATTTTCTAGAGGGTTTTTATTTTGCCCAATCACCTTTGAGCGGTGTAGTATACGGATTCATCATAATACATCTATCCTTTTCCCTATCCCCTCGATCCAAATCGCGTTCATACCCTAACTTTGCACTTTACAACATATTTTTCCTTCACGAAACTTTGTTATCCCCTTCTTAAAAACCTAAAAAACGTCAACAATGTTTGTATAGACCCACACGAGTTTCGTTTGGTACTCTATTTATAGAAAGAAATTCCTTGTAGAAAGGTGAGTGATTAAAATGGATACTCTTTCTCATAAAGAAGCTGATAAAGGTGCTATTGTCAGCATTATGGCCTACATATTTTTATCCTCTATGAAAATTATCATCAGTTATATTACCCTCTCTAGCGCATTACGTGCTGACGGTTTAAATAACTTAACGGATATCGGTGCTTCTTTAGCAATATTAATTGGTCTAAAAATCTCTCGTAAACCTCGTGACCCAGATCATCCTTATGGGCATTCACGCGCAGAACAAATTGCATCACTTGTTGCTTCTTTTATTATGGCAACGGTCGGATTAGAAGTTATTATTAGTGCAATTCAATCTTTTTTAAATCCGAAACAAGCAGCGCCGAATGTACTTGCTGCATGGGTAGCCTTATTTTCTGCTGTCGTTATGTACTTTGTGTATTTGTATACGAAAAAGATTGCAGCGCGCACAAAAAGCAAATCATTAGAAGCCGCTGCAAAGGATAATTTATCAGATGCACTCGTAAGTATCGGTACAGTAGTAGGTATTGTCGGTTCGCAATTCCAAATGCCTATTTTAGATCCTATTGCCGCTTTAATTGTCGGCCTTCTTATTTGTAAAACTGCATGGGAGATTTTCGTAGAAGCTTCTCATATGTTAACGGATGGAATCGATCCAGATAAGATGGAAGAGTACGCTGGTGCTATTGAACATATTGGTGGCGTGGAAAACATCGTAGACATTCGCGCGCGTATGTACGGGAATCAAACGTACGTTGATATTACAATCGAAGTAGATGCTCGTATGGATGTTGGTGAAAGTCATTGTATTACTGATAACATCGAGGCTATGCTCCGGAAAAAGTTTGGCATTTACCATGCACACATTCATGTTGAACCAATGGAAAAAGAACCTATTATGACATAGGTTCTTTTTTAATGAACGCTTTATGAAATATAACACATAAAACGAGCCAGCTACCGCCAGCTGCCCATCCTGCTAATATGTCAGATGGATAGTGAACGCCAAGATATATTCGGCTAACTGAAATAGATAATACAACAAAGCTCGCTATAAAAATAATCAACAATTTTTTATGCAATGTAATACGTTCTTCTGTAATTGTGACGTATGCAATAAATCCTAAAAAAGCAGTAGCATTCATCGTATGACCGCTCGGAAAACTATATCCAGTTGCAGTAACAAGCTGCGTTACATCAGGTCTTGCTCGTTCGTACCATAGTTTAAGCATACTGTTTAAATAACGAGATCCATAATAATTAATTGTTAGAAGTAATGCACTAAGCAACTTTTTTCTAACGAGAAAATACATTACAAGAATGATGAGTAACGGAAAATATATTCTTTTGGAACCGATAAAAGACACCCAAGTAAAGTAGGCTGTCAAGTAATCGTTTCGAAAGCTTTGAATAAAATGCGCGACTATATTGTCAAATTTCTCAATACAAGCGGTATGATACGAAAGTGATAATACGACAAAACAAATGAGTAGCGTAAAACTTAACAAGTATAAATGTCGATATCGTTTCACATACATAACCTCACTATGCAAAAAAATGGAGCGGTTGTTTTAGTTTTCCTCTCCATTTCTTTTTTATGCATAGTTTATTAAAAAATATAATTGTTAATTTTTTCTTGCATTGTTGGAATATCTTCGTTCGTTACTGTAAAGCGAACCACTTTCTCGTCAAGATCAAGCGCTTCCGCAAATAAACCTGCTAATCCGCGAGATTTTCTGTCTACTTCCATAATAATTTCTAAGCGATCGTATGCGCTTGGTAAGATTAATAATTCTAATTCATCTAATTTCCCATAATACTCTCCGGAAACAGGAACAAACTCAAATTCTTGTGCAAACGGAACTTGCTTACGTAATCGATACGGTAATTCTTCACATTCTATATGACGCGCTTTAAAACCTAATTGATTTACACTCTCTAACACACTATTTAATAGTGCATTGGGCAACACTTGAATGTAATCACGATCACTTGGATCTATACTGCGTTTAATATCAAGACCTGTATGCACCCAAACGGTTTTCATTCCAAGTGTAAGCGGCGTTTCAACTGGCATTATAAATGAAAATGGAATTTCTTTTTTTTCATTCGGCTCAACAGAAAAAGGTTCTGTTAAACGAACTCGCTCTAAATCATATGTTGCTGTTACTTTTTTATCATCCACTTCTCGTACATACGACGTCGATAACGTTAAGTAAATGCTTTCAATTTGTTGGCTAACTGAACCACCAGTTATATGAACCTTCCCTAGTATTTCTTCTCCAACAATATACTCATCTTTTTCAAGAACTGTATCTACTTTTGCATTACCAATACCAACACTTGCTAAAAACTTTTGAAACATGGAACCTCCATCCTTTCTAAAGCAAAAGCTATATCTTTTTTTAAATCTTGTACATTCTCATAGTACGGCGTTTTTATTTGTAACATTCGCATAAGCATCTCACGGTTATAATTTTCCAAAGTTAATTCGTCATACCATGGTTTTTCATGTTTTTCATTAGATTCATAGCCTGCATATAATAAAAATAACGAGAAATGACCAAGCGCATAAAAATCGCTACGAAATTGAACTTCTCGCATCAAAGCTTGTTCACCTTCATAAGTTGTAGCTCGTTCATCACCCTCACCCTTCAATTTAGCCAAACCAAAATCAATAATACTAATTCGATTTTCTTTCATTAATATATTCGGAATACGTAAATCTCGGTGAATAATACCTTTACTATGAAACACCGATACAATTTCTAATATTTCATATAAAATTTTAAAAACTTCACGTTCTGTATATGCATGCCCATCTAAGAAAATATAATCTTCGAAATTTTTACCAGGCATATATTCCATCACGAAAAAGCTTTTTTTCTCCCATACGAAATGATCATATAAACTAGGAATTGCATGATGATTTAATGTTTGTAAAATCATTTTCTCTTGTTCAAATGATTTTCTACCAGACTCATATCTTTGTTTACTCTGTCTTAATTGTTTTAAGACTTTATATCTATTTATTTGTAAGTCATTAACGACATATGTAACCCCATAACTGCCCATTCCAATTACTGATTCAATTTTATAACGTTCTGCAACGATTGTATTTTTTCGCAGTGGTCTATCAAATAAAGCTAGTATACGACGCCATTTCATCAGCTACTTGAAAAGAAGCTACGACTTTTACGTTTTCTTTTATAATGCTGATGCCCATAACCAGATGAACGTCGTTTATAATCGCTACTTGAATAAGAGCGACCTCTATGGCGATAATCACTACTAGAATACGAACGATTTTTTTTCCTACCTAATAAAGAATCAATAATTTTTTTGAACATCCCTTCACCTCTTGAGTAAAATTTTCTTTTAATTATACCAATAATTTCCGACTATATTTGTGACAAGTTTGTAAAGAGTAAAAAACGACGAGTTAAGCCCGCCGTTACTTTCACTCATCATCTTCATCAAAAACTTCATCAATCATACATTTCTCTAATAAATACTCAAATGTAATATCTGCGAGATCTTCAATTTCTTCTCGTTTTGGGACGTACCCTCTTTCAATTAGTTGCTCATAAAAAAACTCCGCAATCTCTTCCGTATCAATTACGACCTCAATTTCCTTCATGAGCATCACTCCTTTATTTCTGTTTTATGAAAAAATCTCAAAATTATGTATATGAGATTAGAAAAATAGTTTTTCTTTTTTTATAGGTCATATCCTTTGGACGAGATGCATACGATGGTAGTACAAGCTATCAAAAAGGGGGATTTAATTATGGAATACCAATATGAGGTAGAACAAGAAGTAGGGCAAACAAAAGAAGAGTTCATGCATGAAGATCAATGGGCAGACTCTCTTATTAAATGGCTTTTTATTTTTTTAATAATTGTAGGCATACCTTATACTGCATATGTTGTTGTTCAATTCATTCTCTCTTTCTAGTTAACTATTTTTTCTCTGTCAATTTAACTAAATAATTATGAACAACATCCATAACAATTTTGTATTCTTCATCTTTAAATGTATCGAATAACAATTGATAATCGTTATAAATATCAAGTAATCCATCAATGATCTCTTGACGATTTGTCTTAACACTCACTTTTTTTGAGTTGTTAATTGACTTTAATTTTCCTAAATCTAATTTATTCATACCAGCTTTATCTTGTTTCATTTTCTTCAAAATTGCATTTGCCGTTTGAGCATTAGCAAGTAACGTTAAATCTGATTCATCCGCTTCTAACCATTCACCATCCGTAATTCGTGACAATTCGTATATAGTATCTTCCCATGCGTCATTTTTATATCTCCATACTTCTGTACGAAAACCAACAATTCGAAACACATCTTTATCGTATCCTGTTACTTGCACGAGATCACCAAATGTGAAATTATAATTTAATTCAATCCACTCAGTTTCACCTTTTTTCATATCTTGCTCTGAAACATGCTGCAACGTTTGCTCTACGTAAAACCCATCGTGATTATTGACTTCGTAAACGTAAACTCCATCTAAAACCTTCATATTTGTGATTTTACCAACGGTTCCATATAGCGTAATCACGACTATGTCCCCTACGTTATATTTAGGTTGCTTTTTTCTCGCCATCTATATCTCTCCTTTTTTTGACGTCGTGATTTTGATAACAGTATATGCAACCTACATAAAAACGCTTATCACAGAAGCGTATATTCATAAATTTTTTCAATAAAAAATATCACCGTATAAAAAAATTATTTACAACATAAAAAAAAGCTAGCAAATAGACTAGCTTCACGTCAAAAAATTCATATAGTTCTTATCTCTCTTGTATGTATAAATCCCAAGCTTCATCAAATATAGACATACTTTCTAGCAATCCACTTAACTCTAAGTATGAACTAATTTCATCATAATCTTCAGATTGCTTTGGAAAGCTTAAATCATCATACATTGCTTCTGCTAAATTCGATACTTCATTACTAAATAAAGCTGCACGATGCTTCATCATATAGTGGTAAAATGTCTTTTTCAAAAATATTCCCTGCCTTTCTAACTTGGATACATTATACAAGGCAAAAAAGAAAAAAACCAGCATAAAAGCTGGTTAAAAGTCGAAATAATTTCTTTTTAATAGACGTGGTCTTCCCATTAATTCTTCATATGTTAGTTGTTTTGGTAGATCTTTCGTATAAATTAGAAACAATTGATCTTCTATTTCTTTCACTGTTTGATCTGCTTGATAGTCCATACCACATGAGGAACAAGAAATGCATGGTGTCTCTTGGATTTCAATGGCTTTCGTACCATCTGGTAATTCCCAATATACAGTATTCAAGCTTTCTTTCGCTTCTGTACTGTCACACCACATACAATTCATACTGCATCACCCTCATTTTTTTTGTCGTTTTCTTCTAATTTAGCCATTTGCGATTGATACTTTTTATCTTTAAGTTGATCACGCTTATCACGTTTATCTTTTAGTGATGCATGAGTGTCATTATCTTCATAGTCTTTACGACGGCTCATACGCTGTAAGTCGTCTGGAACAAGGTTAAATTTCTTATCACTCATAAGACCTGCGATACCAACATCTGAACGTTTTTCTTCGTAGTTTGGATAGATTTCTTTAAAGTACCCTTCTGCTCTTCCTGGGATATAGCTCTCTGGCTCTGGATACGTTGTAATAACACCTTCAAAGTTACGAAGCACAACTTTATCTGCACTTTGCGAAATTAAATAGTTTGGTTGAAGCGCAATTTTCCCGCCGCCTCCTGGTGCATCTACAACGAATGTTGGAACCGCATAACCAGATGTATGACCGCGTAAACCTTCAATAATTTCAAGACCTTTAGATACTGGTGCACGGAAATGACCAATACCTTCAGATAGATCACATTGATAAATGTAGTATGGACGTACACGGATTTTTACTAAGTCATGCATAAGTTTTTTCATAATTGGAACGCTGTCGTTAATACCAGCTAAAATTACTGCTTGGTTTCCGACTGGAACACCAGCATTCGCTAGCATTTCACATGCTTTTTTCGATTCCTCTGTAATTTCAATAGAAGTATTGAAATGTGTATTTAACCATACTGGATGGTATTTTTTAATAATGTTACATAAGTTTTCTGTAATACGCTGCGGGAATACTACCGGCGCTCTCGTTCCGATACGAATAATCTCGACATGCGGAATCTCTCGTAAATTTTTTAATACATATTCTAAAATTTTATCGTTAATAAGAAGACCGTCTCCACCAGAAATTAATACATCTCGTACTTGTGGTGTATCACGAATGTAACCAATTGCATCATCTAATTGTTTCTTCGGCACACCCATTCCAATTTGTCCACTAAAACGACGGCGTGTACAGTAACGACAATACATAGAACATTGATTCGTTACTAAGAACAATACGCGGTCTGGGTAACGATGTGTTAGACCTGGAACTGGTGAATCTTCATCTTCATGAAGCGGATCTTCTAAATCATATTTTGTTTTATATAACTCTTCCGAGATCGGTACAGATTGCATCCGAATCGGACAGCGTGGGTCATCAGGATTCATTAGCCAAGCATAGTACGGTGTAATATTTAACGGGATCGTTTTTGTTGAAATTTTAACGCCTTCTTCTTCTTCAGGTATTAAATTAATCACTTTCTTTAAGTCATCCAAAGTTTTGATCGTATTCGTTAATTGCCAAACCCAGTCATTCCATTGCTCTTCAGTAACATCCTTCCACAACTCGATATCCTTCCAGTGACGATTTGGTTTGTATACATCATGTAACATTGCTATTCCCCCTTTTTATACGCTCATCCTTTATATAAGCAATAGTTATGCCAACTTTACATTATTGATAAGTAAATGTACGGTGAACGCTATTACATAAACGAAAAAATATTTGTAAGCACTGTATAAAATCCATACATACTATCATATTCATTACTTTTTATATATGTAAACGCTCTTTTATTGGTGCAAACACACAAAAACCGCCAATTATTCGGCGGTTTTGTCGTACTTACTCAATTTATATTGAAGCGTTTGGCGAGGGATACCTAACATTTTTGCAGCTTGTAATATATTCCCTTCCGTTTCAATTAACGCTTGATCTATTAATTCCTTTTCTGTTTGATGAAGTGCTTCTCTAAGTGGCAATATGCTCTTCTTCTTTGGCAAATTCTCTTTCCGAAATGTACGCGGTAAACAATTGGCTGTTAGTGTATCCCCTTCTGCAATAATGACAGCATGTTCAATCGTATGTTTTAGCTCACGAACATTGCCAGGCCATTGATAAGCTTGTAGTCTTTCTTTCGCTTCCTTATCCATTTGAAGCACACCTTTTTTATAACTTTTATTATATTCGTTCAAAAAATAAGACGCTAATAATAAGACATCCTCAGTTCTTTCACGTAGCGGCGGAATATACAATGAAAAGACATTTAATCGATAATATAAATCAGTACGAATTTTATTCTCTCTTAAACATATTTCTGGTGGCTGATTCATTGCAGTAATAACGCGAACATCTACTTTTCTCGTCTTATTATCACCAATTCGACGAATAACACCATCTTCTAATACACGTAGCATTTTCGCTTGTAAATCGAGAGGCATTGAATTCAGTTCGTCTAAAAACAATGTCCCACCATCTACAAGTTCAAATAATCCCGCTCGTTCAATTGCCCCAGTATAGCTACCTTTCGTCGTTCCGAACAATAAACTTTCTAATAGCGACTCTGGCAAAGCTGCGCAGTTTTGTGCAATAAATGGCTTGTTCTTCCGTTTAGAAGCTTCATGAATCGCTTGTACAAATAACTCTTTCCCTGTTCCTGTTTCCCCATATATTAAAACATTTGCATCAGTTGGCGCTACTTTTTGTGCTAATTCTTTCGTCTGTTTAAATCGAGCATCATCCGTCACAATCGTCTCAAATGCAACATGCTTTTTAATTACTTTTTTTCTAGATGACCGCTTTATTTTTGACTGCAAATCTACAATTGTATCCGTAAGTTTTTGAACTGTGGAATAATCCTTTGCAATTTCAACAGCCCCAGCAATATTTCCATCTATAAAAATAGGTAACGTCGTATTTACTGTACAAATGTCTTCCCCATTTAAATTTTGATAATGCTGAACTTGATGAACGATTGGTTTTTTTGTATCTAACACTTTCATTAACGTACTCGTTTCCCTAGATAAAGAAGGAAACGCTTCTAACAAATGTTTTCCTAACACTTTTTCAATTTTTGACCCATCGTGTTTTGCAGCTACAGTATTATAGAAAATTGTAATACCATTTTCATCTACTGCGTGTATAGCCTCATCAATACTGCCCAAAATCGCTTCAATGACTTCTTGTGTCGAAACTGCTAGCAATGTCATCCCCCCTTTTGCCGAAAATCCAGCAATCACATGCCGAATTTCCGGCATACCTATATGCGATTATAAGCATGACGATTCCGTTCTATTTTTTATACCGTACTATTTAGACAAATCTTTCACCCATATATTCATATCTTCCAGCTTATCGAAAATGTAGCAGTTGTTCGCCAGTCTTCCTGTATACGTATAACCTAACTGATGAAAGGCCGCATTCATTCCGAAAGAAAGCGATCGAGCAATTGTATAGGAGCAGAAAATCGATTTTTCTTGCAGTTCTTCTTCTAACTTAATTAGTAAACTTTTCATAAACCCATGCTTACGATATTCGGGTAAAGTAGCACAATTCGTTAATTCTGCATTTCCTTCTTTTATATTCATTTCTGCAGATGCTGTACTAATTATTTCCCCCGCGAATTCGTACACATAGTATATTGTATCGTCTTCCTTCATCGTTTGTTTTACATAACTCGCTTCGTTTAAAGGAGTCGGATAAACTTCAAATACTTTTCCAAAGACAGCCGCTAATTCTTCCGCATCCTCTTCTGTCGCTTTTCTTAATAAAAATTTCTCTGGTACTATTTTTTCCTTTACTTCTTTTGCTTTAACACCGCTTAAAATGGTATCTTCCTCAGCCCAATGAATACTATTTCGTCTTTCATCATTAATAAATTTCACGAAGAAGTATGCATCGTGACCTTGAAAATAATGCGGTATTGTTGCTTCCAATAAAAAACCGAAAGAGAGCCATGTAGAAACATGCTCTCCCTTTCCTTTAATAATACATTTAGTGAAAGAATGCTTCTCTGCTAATTCGTCAATTGTTTGGATAATCCTCTGAATATTTCCTGTGTAGTGGTCTACTCGAATACGTTTATTAAAATAGTCTAAAACGCCTTCTACTGTATAGCCATTCGTCTGTTCTCTAAAAGATTCATAGTATTTCATTTTTTCACCTCACACCAATCTAGTAATGTACATGCAATAATTTTTGCGGCAGCTATCATTTTATCAACTTCTATATATTCGTTTGGATAATGTGCTACTTTCGTCTCTCCTGGACCAAATACTATCGTTGGTACACCTGAGATTTGTGTAAATAAACCTCCATCAGTCCCCCACGGAGATGCTTCAATAATCGGTTCATTCCCTTCGATTTCAACAAAATTATGCTCTAGTGTTGTAATTAACTCATGATTTTCTTCTAGTTCACCAGGAACCCATCTCGCTCCAAACCATTCTACTTCTACAGGATTTTCAACAAACCAATTGTCCACATTATTTAATTCAGCGATCCAATTCTCGAACTCTTCTTTTGCTGCCTCTATAGTCTCATTCGGCGCAATACCATATCTTCCTTCTAAATTTAATGAATCAGGAACAGAACTTGGCCAACTCCCACCTTCAATTTTCCCAATATTAATTGGAATTGGAATGGGGATTCCTTTAAATAACGGGTCTGTAATTCGGTCATTTCTCTTCACTTCCAATTTTCTCAAATGATCTACAACAAACATACTTTTTTCAATTGCACTTACTCCTTCATAACGCGTTCCACCGTGTGCTGCTTTGCCTTTCACATGTAGACGAAACCACATGGACCCTTGTTGTTTCGGGAAAAACTTCATATTTGTTGGTTCTGGAATAATGACACCATCTGCTTTATATCCTCGTAATATAGTCGCTAATGTTCCTGCCCCGCCACTTTCTTCTTCAATTACACTTTGGAAATAAATATCTCCTTTTAATTCAATACCAGATTCAATAATAGCTTCCATCGCAAGCATCAGTGCGACATTGCCGCCTTTCATATCCGTTGTTCCACGACCATATATACGATTCCCTATTTGCTCACCACTATAAGGGTGATGGTCCCACTGATTCACATCTCCTTCTGGTACGACATCAATATGTCCATTTAATATCATAGATTTCCCGTCGCCACTTCCTTTTAAAGTTGCCACTATGTTCGGGCTATCTGAAAAACTTGTACGCGGTGATACAAAATAAGGATGATCTTTCATTTTAGAAAATGAAGGTTCCCAAATATCAAGATCTAAACCTAGCTCACGTAATTTTTCAATCACAATTGCCTGCGCACCACTTTCATCACCAGATACGCTTTTTTCTTGAATTAATCGTTTTAAAAATTTTACGCTTTCCTCTTCATGACTCTCGATATAATCACAAATTTTCTTTTTTAATTGCTCCATATATTACATCTCCCCTCATTCGATTACTAGTAAGTTAGAGCCAATTTTGAAATCAGCTTCTGTATGTTGTTTTATATCTTCCACTGTGTATGGACTCATTAATTCTTGTAAAACGAGTCCACCCTGCGTCACTTCCATAACTGCCATATCCGTAATAATTAAATCTACACATTTCTTTGAAGTTAATGGTAATGTACACTCCGAAACAATCTTTGCATTTCCGTATTTATCGACATGATTCATCACAACAACGACCCGCTTCGCTTTTTGTGCCAAATCCATCGCTCCCCCAATACCTGGAACGCGTTTTCCTGGTACAATCCAGTTTGCTAAATCACCATTCTCACTTACTTGTAATGAACCAAGAATCGTTATGTCTAATAAACCTTTTCGAATCATCCCAAACGCTGTGCAACTATCAAAATAACTCGCTCCTGTAATTAGAGAAGTCGGTAAACCTGCTGCGTTACATAAATTTTCGTCTTCATTCCCTTTTCTTGGCGTAGGTCCCATACCTACAATTCCATTTTCCGCATGAAACATAACGTTTATATCGTCAGGAAGATGATTCGGTACAAGCGATGGTATACCAATACCTAAATTTACAATCATACCATTTTGTATTTCTTTCGCCGCACGCCTAGCAATCTTTTCTCTCACTTCTACGCCCATACCCATTTCCAATTCACTCCTTCCGACGGTACGATATAATTTACAAATACTCCTGGGACAACAATTTCTTCTGGATCTAAACTTCCAAGTGGAACGATTTCTTCTGCTTCTACAATCGTTATATCCCCTGCCATAGCTACGTGAGGATTCATATTACGAGCACTTTTATCAAACACAAGATTACCAAACGGATCCGCTTTTTTCGCATATACAATCGCAACCTCAGCAGTTAATGCTGTTTCAACTAAATATGTCTTGCCATTCATTTCAACTGTACGTTTTCCCTCTTCTACAATCGTATCAACACCTACATCAACTAATACACCTCCAAGTCCTACACCACCAGCACGAATACGCTCTGCTAATGTTCCTTGAGGAGAAAACTCGATTTGTAACCTTCCTTCGTTTAGCTGTCTTCCTGCATTTGGATTTGAACCAATATGTGAAGTAATTAATGATTTTACTCTTTCATTCGTAACAAGACGACCGATTCCTACATCAGGAAATCCCGTGTCATTTCCTATTAAATTTAAATTTGTAACTCCTTTTTCTAAAATCGCCTGTATTAAAGATGGAGGGGATCCAATCCCCCCAAATCCTCCAAACATTAATGTCATATCATCGTGGAACAAAGAAATTACTTCCTCTATCTCTTTTAATTTATCGAATGTATTCGTAATAGTTGTCATGCGATACTATGCCCTCCTTTTTGCATCATTTCTTCTACACTTTTTGCAAAAATTGAAAGTAATTCATCTAACTCGGAATATGTAGTTGTCATCGGCGGTGCTACAAGCAGTGCACTATCTTCTTTTCCTGCTTGCCCTGAAACAGCTTGGTATAAAAGAAGACCATTTTTAGCTGCAACCGAAATAAGTTCCGACGCTTTTGTAAACGGTTGCAATTCTACTCCAATCAGCAACCCTTTTCCGCGCACATCAGCAATGATTGTCGATTGTTGCTGAACTTTCTGTAGTCCTTTTATTAAATACTCTCCCTTTTCTGCTGTTTTTTCAGGTAGATTATGTTTCTCCATATATTCAATAACAGCTAGAGCTGTTGCTGCAGATAATGGATTTGCACTTAACGTATGCCCACTCATTACAGAACGCGATCCACGTAAAATTGGCTCCATAACACGGTCACTTACAATCGTCGCTGCCATCGGTGTATATCCAGCTCCTAAACCTTTACCAAGAGTCATAATATCCGGTTCTACACCCCAATGCTCCATCGCAAACCATGCGCCAGTACGACCAAGCCCTGTCATTACTTCATCAGCAATAAATAAAATATCGTAATGACTACAAATATCTTTAATGACTTTATAATATTCTTTCGGCGGAACGACTGCGCCTCCAGCTGCTCCGATAATCGGTTCAGCGATAAAAGCTGCGATATGTTCTGCACCAATTCTTTCAATTGATCTTTCTAGTTCAGTCGCACAAGCAAGCTGACAAGTTGGATATACCTTTTGCACCGGACATCTAAAACAATATGGAGCTGGAATAGTTGGATAATCTTCTAAAATTGACACGAAACGTTGTCTGCGCAGTGGATGCCCAGACATTGATAAGGCTCCCATCGTAATACCGTGATAACTCATCCATCGTGACAAAATTTTATGCTTCCCTTGAATACCTCGCTCTTGAAAATGCTGGATTGCAATTTTCATAGCTGTTTCATTTGCTTCCGTACCACTATTCACAAAAAAGCTCCAGTTCAAATCTCCTACACTTAAATCGCTTAATTTCTTCGCTAATTTTTCAGCTGGTTCACTCGTAAACTGTGATCTATAAACGAAAGCAATCTCCTCTGCTTGCTTTTTTATAACATCTGCAATCTCCTTTACGCCATGCCCAATACCTGCCGTAATTGCCCCTGACGAGCCATCAAAATATTTATTTCCGTTTTGATCATACAAATACACACCTTTTCCATGTGAAATCATTGGATACGGCTGACCAACAAGTGGTTTAATTAAGTAATCGCGCATAGCGCTCCCCCATTTCTCCAATTTGTATATATATATGAAGAAAATTGACGTTTCTTTCATAAAAAAGAACCCTCTGCGAAAGCAGTGATTTTATCAAAAA
This sequence comes from Bacillus sp. AR2-1, assembly GCF_008368755.1. Classification (NCBI taxonomy): domain Bacteria; kingdom Bacillati; phylum Bacillota; class Bacilli; order Caryophanales; family Bacillaceae; genus Bacillus; species Bacillus sp. AR2-1. The sequence goes on along the minus strand of NZ_QORY01000014.1, from coordinate 102,644 downwards.
ACTATTATAAAATATACAAATGAGTGCTAAATATTAATTTCAAAAACAGAAAATTCAGAACTTAAAACGAAGACCAACCCTTATCTATACGCTCCAATAACCCTCCTTTATATAAAATAAACGCTTCACTACATATGTTCTTAACATAATATCAGCTTCCCTCAATTGCCGACATTGTGTAAACTTCGACGAAACTCCCTTTAAACTCCTTCCTATTCTCCTACTTTATATTGCATATTTTCAAACAAATATCGACAATTAATCCTACTAAATACATAGCAATTATTTTTATAGAAACCTATATTTTACATACATTCTCCTCAGTTTTATACAATAAAAAAAGAACCGATTAACCACATTAATCAGTTCGGCACGACGCTCTTTTATCGGTTAATACTGCCACTTGCTAACGTAAATAGAAAAAATAATGTTACAAATTCAAAATTCATCCTACATCGTAAAGCACAAAATCGTCCATAACTCCATTCACAATTCCTTTTTGGATATCCCCATCCCAATATTTTATTCCTTTCCTTATGTTTAAACTACCTTTCCTTTATAATTTATGTAGGACAATTATCACTTTGTATGTGTATTTGCCCATTATTAAAAAAATCCCTAGTTTCCTAAGGATTTTTGGACATGTTTTCGATATGTTACTTCATACGCTCTTAAGGTTTTTTATTTCGAAATATACATTGTAATCGGTACATCATCATCTAACATAGATGATATATTGCTGTATACTCTAGAAAATTATAAGGCTCTTTCGCCTAAAAAACACTTATCCTTAAGCAATACTCTTTATTAATTTTCAACTTTTCTCCTTCAAAAAACAATTTTTTCGCATAACCTCTTTCTTGTTAAGCATATAGTTTTAATGATGACAAAGGAGGAATATTCATGTCTCAATCTGAAATCGAAAAATATGGACAAGAAGCTGCACGTTACGAACAGCTCGCTCGTTACTATCAATTTAAAAATCCGAAAAAATATGTAGAACTATATATGAAATATTACGATGCGCTTACGAAACTTGTACAGGCGTATGAAAAAAGAGATTCACAAGAAGCTGCTTTACCGTCACACATACGTTTTTTTCACTCTGCTTCCAATACACCTGCGGTTGACATTTTAGTAAACGGGCAAAAGGTTATTAAAAATATTTCATTTAAACAATTTAGTCCCTATTTAACATTAGTGCAAGGTAAATACCGTATAGATATTGTCCCTGTTGGAGATGAAACTCCCATCTTTTCAGCTTTAGTACCAATAATGGGGAATCACACTTATACTTTTGCCGCAATAAATAGTGACAATCATCTACAATTACAACCTATGCTTGATAATACACATTTACCAGCTGGTCAAGCAAAAATACGCTTTGCACATTTTTCTCCAGATACCCCTGTTGTAAATGTAGATTTAAAAGGTGGAGATCATTTATTTGAAAATGTACTCTTTAAACAAATAACAGATTTTTTGGAAGTTAGTCCTGGTACAGCAGATATTGAAGTTTCACTCGCCGATAATCCCAGCGTCTTACTAACTATACCGAATTTCAAAGTCGAACCGAACATCATATATACAATTTCACTTTTAGGTTATTCAACTAAAGATCCTAAATTAGAAGCCGTTATACTTACGAATTAAAACAGTCTACACCATTCATTTGGTGTAGACTGTTTATTTTTGAAATACAATTTGAAATTCTGTCCATTCGTTATCTGAACGGCACATGATGGACCCATTATGTTTTTCTACAATTTGTTTACATACAAATAATCCAATACCAGTTCCTAACTTTTTAGTAGTTACAAATGGTTCGAAAATCATTTCTACACTTTCAGCTGGAATCATTGGCCCATTATTTTTTATCACAATTCGAATCGATTGATCTTCTTCAAATACATCAATGATAATTTTCCGTTCTTCTTTCATTGATTCTAGAGCGTCAATTGAGTTCATTAATATATTTAAAAATACTTGTCTCACTTCACTCCGATAGCCAACAAGTGGAATTGGATACGGTAAATTCTTTTCAATCGAAACATTTGCATTGACCAAACTCGGATATAAGAACTGTATAATATCTTGAAACAAATCATTAAGCCAAAATTGTTCTGATTTATTCCACATTTCTTTTTTCGATACGAGTAAAAATTGCGAAATACGAAAATTTAATTGGTCTAATTCATGCGAAATAATATCTAAATAAGATAAACTTGGATGATCTGCCTTTAATAATTTAACAAATCCCATAATTGAAGTGAGTGGGTTACGGAATTCATGTACAAAACTTGCTGACATTTGCCCTAAAATCGTCAGCCTTTCTTTATGTGTTTCGTTAATATATTGCTGTTTTTCCTCTAAATTTTTTGATATAATTTCCGAGTATTTTAAAACAGTATAATAAATTAATTTATCAAAACAAGTATGTATTTGGGCCATAATCGGTTTCAATTCACGTGCGCTAACATCTAATTCACACATCGCTTCGAAAAGTTCATTTCTTCCCACATTTGCATTATAAACAAAGTCTCCAATATTCGCATCTGCCCCTGCACGTTCAATAGCAATTTTCTCGCATAATGGCTGAAGATAATCTATATCTTTTTCTTCCATAGTAAGTTCGATAATTAACTCTAATAAATCCTCTCCATTTTGAACTGCTTCTAGTTTAAATGGATCTTTATCGGAAATTATCATTTTGTTTTTCCAGTTCTCAACGAATTGGTGCCTGTTGTTTTTCAAGTGCGAACAAAATACTTCTTTAATATCCTTATCGATTGGAAAAACCCCCATTCCCTCCATTTCCATGCGACGAACACCCTTTATATTTTGAATATTAACACAAAAAATGCGATTCGTTAATAGATTATTGTCACATTTTGTTAATATGTGTTGATAAAATTTTTAATGTCCTTATTAATTGTTTAGATTGATACATTCCATTTTCCTTCCTTTCATTCAAAATTTTTTACATTCGATGCGACTTTTTTTTGCATCCTGCTTCATTCTTTCGTACAATAGAAAATGAAAGGTGTGAAAAATATGGTAAATAAAAATGTGGAAGATTATCTCCAAGAAGGCATTTACGGCCAAAAGCAGAACAAACCAGAAGAACGTAATATGTATTTAACTACGTTACGTGAGCGTGTAGAAATCGCTTTAACTATCGGTCAAGTAATGCAAAGTAATGTATATTCTGAAGTAGCTAGTAGCATGCGCTCTTCTCAATCATTACAAATATTCCTAAATGGTGGCATTGCTTACCCACATTTATCAAAATACATTAAATTAGCAAATGAAAAAAATGTTCCTTTTACAATTGTTCAAAATAAAGGTATAGAAACACCAATCGGTTTAGTATTATCTCATAGCACTGCTGTTGACAAAGAACAAATTTATGTAGAAGATGCTATTTTCAAACAAGAAATGAAGTAAAAGGTACACTTGGTTAAATTAAATCGTTCCGAGAAACGTAAAACAAACAATAAAAAAACGAGTATGGAATCGTAAACATTTCCAGCTCGTTTTTTATTAGGATATTTAAGCTCGCTCTACTTTACTTTTTAATACACACTAATTTCATTTCTGTCATTTCTTCTATTGCATATTTAATTCCTTCACGCCCCGTACCACTTTCCTTAACACCACCGTAAGGCATATGATCTACCCTAAACGTTGGAATATCATTAATCATGACACCACCAACCTCTAGCTCATCAATTGCACGCATTGCTTTAAACAAATTATTTGTAAACACACCTGCTTGTAGACCGTAACGTGAATGATTTACTTGCTCAATTGCCTCATCAAATTCTTTAAATGTATTTACTGTCATGAGTGGACCAAATACTTCTTGGCACTGAACAGATACATACTCTGGAACATTTGTTAATACAGTTGGTTCAAAAATCCTTGCATCACGTTTCTTACCACCGTATAAAACAGTAGCACCTTCCTTAATAGCTTCCTGCACCCACATTTCTATTCGCTCTACATCTTTTTTCGAAATTAAAGCCGATACGTCCGTTTCTTCCAGCAATGGATCACCAACAATAACTGTTTCCATCGCTATCTTTAGCTTTGAAAGAAATTCATCCATTCTCTTTTCATGTACAAAAACACGTTGTACCGAAATACAAACTTGTCCATTGTTTACATATGCTCCCCATTTTACACGTTCAATTACTTCATCTGTTAATTCTACATCTTCATCAATAATAACAGCAGCATTTGATCCCAGTTCCAACGTAACTCGCTTTAACCCAGCCTTTGCCTTAATTCCAATTCCAACTTTCGGACTTCCCGTAAAAGTAATGGAAGCAACATCATCATTTGTAACTATCGCCTCACCTACAGTTGAACCGGGACCAGAAATAATATTTAAAGCTCCTTTTGGCAATCCTGCCTCTTCAAATAATTCAACTAATGCGTAAGACGATAATGGCGTTTGATCAGCTGGTTTTAACACAACTGTATTTCCGGCAGCAATTGCAGGGCCGACTTTATGTGCCACTAAATTTAATGGGAAATTAAATGGTGTAATAGCTCCTATAACCCCTATCGGTTTTCGTATTGTGTATGCAATACGCCCATCTGCACCAGGTGCTGCATCAAGTGGCAGTGTCTCGCCGTATATACGCTTCGCTTCTTCCGCTGCAAATTTGTATGTCTGAACGGTACGATCTACTTCTCCCCTCGCAGCACGAATTGGTTTTGCAGCCTCTTTTGCAATAATCTCTGCAAATTCTTCTCTTCTTTCATCCATTTTTTGTGCAACCTTCTCTAAAATAGTCGCACGATCATATGCAGATAATGTATTCATTTTTTTCATTGCATTTTTTGCAGCAGTAACAGCCTCTTGTACATCTTCTTCCGTTCCTTGTGCAATTTCCGCTAACGTTTCTTCAGAATATGGTGCGTATAATGGTTTATAAGTGTTTACAGACTTCCAATCTCCATTTATATATAAATGCTTTTTCATAAATCTTCTCCTTCCAAATATATGTATACAACAATATTTCACCTAGTGAAAGGTCTGGCTTATGCCATTGTATCATAGCCCTTATTCTGCCAAAAATATTATGCTCAAAAAAACCCTGCCATATAGCAGAGTCTACGAACTAATTTGTTCTTGAAATGGAATTTGTTTTTCATCTTCTAAAATAACAATTGATTCTACAGTTTTTGTAACTTCTAATCTCTTTATATAGTGTCCATCTAATTCTTTTACACAAAACTTATAATTTTCAATTTCAATGAAATCCTCTTCAGCAATTTCTATATTCTTCGTTAAAATCCAACCACCGATTGTATCAACACCATTATCATCAATTGTTAAACCTAATAACGTATTCACTTCACTAACAAGTACTTTTCCCTCTAGTATTGTTTTCGTTTCACTAACTTGTTGAATTTCTGGCTGTTCATCCGTATCAAACTCATCTTGAATATCTCCCACTATTTCTTCTAAAATATCTTCAACTGTAACAAGTCCAGACGTACCACCATATTCATCTATCAATATAGCAATATGCGTTCTTTCTTTTTGCATTTTTAAAAATAAGTCGTGTATTGGGATAGAGTCGATAACTAAAATGATTGGCCTAATATATTGCTCTACTTTCTTATTACTTACTGCATTATGCTGCACAAAATCTGTGAAAATATCTTTAAAGTTTACAAAGCCTATTACGTGATCTTTGTCCCCATCTACAACTGGATATCTCGTATATTTTTCCCGAGACATTTTTTGCAAAGCTTCTTCAGCAGGCATTTCTTTACTTATAATATGCATCTCAGTTCGGGGGACCATTATTTCTTTCGCTATACGATCATCAAATTCAAAAATTTTATTTACATATTTATATTCAGATTGATTAATCTCTCCATTTTTGTAACTTTCTGAAACTAACAACCGTAATTCTTCTTCTGAATGAACCTCATCATGCCCTTTCGGTGGTTTCAGCCCTAACAACTTCGTAATAATTCGAGCTGATCCATTTAGGATCCAAATAAATGGAAACGCCATACGATAAAAGAAAATTAACGGTTTAGCAACAAACAAACTCACTTGTTCAGCTTTTTGAATCGCGAATGTTTTTGGGGCCAATTCCCCTATTACAACATGTAAAAATGTAATAAACAAAAACACTAAAATTACAGCAAAAATGTCTGCTAGTTGAGTAGAAATGTTCAAATTTACAAAAAGCGTGTCAAACATTTGCTTTAACGCCGGTTTACCAAACCACCCAATCCCCAGAGCTGTAACTGTTATTCCTAGCTGACAAGCAGATAAATATTCGTCTAAGTTTGTAATGACTGTTTTGACAGATGTTGCGCGATTATTTCCTTCTGCAATTAAATAGTCAATTCGTGAACTTCGCACTTTAACAATTGCAAATTCTGCTGCGACGAAAAATGCCGTTAAGGCAATTAAAACAATCACTATACTTATACTATATATGTCCAAATACTTCTCCTTACTTACATTGTAAGCAAGGAAGCCACCTCCTACTTAATTTTATTCAAGTGAAGTAAGCATTCTAATACTCTAACAAAATTCTACATTAGCAACCACCTTTTTATATATTATATGCATACATAAAAAAGATATTTATCATTATGATAATCTAATTCATTTCCCTTAGTCAAATAGTTCTAAATCTTAAGATAAAATATTTTATATAAACGATATATTCTTCACAGGTTCATTTCGTGAAAAAACACTTTCTTTGCCGATTCCACACTTCTTTTGTCACACTAGAAGGGAACTTCCTTCATAGATCGAAATCATTCAACAGGATATATATAGGAGGGATTATTTTGGAATATAAAACACCATTTATCGCAAAAAAATTAGGTGTTAGCCCAAAGGCTGTTGTCCGGATTGCACAACAATTAAATCTTACGATAGAAAAAAATAAATATGGTCACTTTATTTTCACACAAGAAGATTTAGATCAAATGTTAGAATTCCATCTTTCACAAATAGAGCAGTCTCAAAACTCTCACCCTACTCAAAAAACATCATCAAATGATGTTGAAGAATTAAAAACTCAAGTAAATACAATCGTTCAAAACAAATCATCACATGAATTTGAGCAATTAGCAGCTCAATTAAACACTATTACGAGAAGGCTAGATCGAATGGAAGAACAAATGCAAGATAAGGCAAATGATGTTGTTACGTACCAACTTTTACAACATCGCCGTGAAATGGAGGAAATGTTAGAGCGAATTCAAAAGCTAGAAGCTTCCCTCAAGAAAGAAGAACCAATATATATTACTCCCGATTCAAAACCAACATATGAACGAGAAAAGAAGCCGAAGCGCCGCAAAATGATTTTTAGTATATTTGGATTATAATTTTTAGACCCTTATTAAAATAATAAGGGTCTTTTTTCATGAAGAATGACTTCATATTAAAATAGTATTCTCTTTATTATATATATTCATTTCGCCTTATTTTGTTAACATAATATTCTTACTGTATTCTGCGATTAATGCCTGTGCATGAGCATTCCCTTGAATCACATCTCGAAATTCTTTTAAAGAATACAAATGCGTAGCCCCTTTTCGGGCATGAATTCGCACTGGTACACCTTGTAAAGTATCATGAAACTGAAATGGCTTATCTACCGGTTCAATTGGGAAACCGAGTGTTAATAAATACATATACATTCTTTTTGTCACTGCTGCAATATACCATTCTGCTTTCGTTTCTAATGCATGCATTAATAAAATAGCTGTTAGTCTTTTGAAGTGTCCTCTCCCACGAGACGTTTTCGCAATACTCAACTTGCCTATTTCATACACATTTTTTAAATCTTTCACTAAATCATTTTTAGAAAACGGATAGAAAAACTCAGAATTCGATTGCTCTGGTTCCGTATACTTAATACATTCTACTGTACCAATATGATGTTCATCTTCTATTAATAAAAATCGTGATGGATTTAAATTACGTTCTACGAACATTAAGTTTCTTTCTTCACAAAAATCTCCCCATAGTTGCTCGAACCAAAAATGTTCTTCTTTTGTTTGAACACGCTGGAACATATTTACCCGCCTTTCCCATCGCCGCTCTGTTTTTGATAACGCTTTCACTATCTATCATATAAGAACAAATCTTCGTATGCAACTAAAAATATTTATGACTTATTATATTCTGCAAAACGAATTAAATTCCATCTTAATCGTCTTTTATCCCTCATGTACCGTTCTTCTAACAATATATTTATATTACTTTCAAATTCAAATCGTATAAAGCTGTCTTCCATACAGCATATATTTCTTCTTAAGCTAAAAAAATCCTTTATAAAAAAGGATTTTTTTACTTCTTCATGCTTTTTAACCACTTCTCAAAAATTTGTACCATTCCATGTTTTCCGGCTAATTTCTCTTCCCCTTGTTTCGTTTTATATGGATATAATTGCAAGAACACACCACATCCAGACTCAATTTTTTTACTATGCATATGACTTCCTGGATATACACAAATAACTTCATAAATGGCCCTTCGATAATAGACTCTCTTTCCATCCTGTTCTTCTACATATTTTATAGACCAGTACTTATACATTTGCTCAGTTGCCTTCGTATTTCCAACGTGCTGAAAAATGTTGTACATTGGGCTATACTTCACTTCAATAATAATAGAAGATTGATATACGTATTTTCCTTCTTCCTTTACATAACAGTCTAAGCGAATGTCTGGCTTCTTCGTATCTTCTCCATTATAAAAATTACTCCCTTTACTTAATGCAATAAGGGGATGAGTTTCAATTAAATCATTAAATGCGACATGTACTCTAATATCATCTCGGTGTAAAACTACTGTCGTTCCATCCTGTAATCCATCTACATAAAAATGTTCTTGAATTTGTTCACGAATGGAATTTCTAGCCTCAAAACCAATTTGCTCTAACATGGAAATAACGATAAAAAAAGCGTAATATTCATACACTAAAAATGTTGGTTTATAAACAAATAATAAAGATGGAGATTGTTCTGTATATTGTGGAAGTACATCTAAATGCTGTAGTAGTTGTTGATGTGGTATCGGTAAATCATGTGAGTACATGTTACCTGTTTCGGAAACTTCTCTCCAAAATAGAGAATGCATTAAAGTTTGAAAGTATTGTACACTTTCATGTACAAAGTGCGCTAATATTTTATATTCTTGTATCTTCATAGAGCTTTTTCGCAAATCCGCCTCTTTTAGTAAATGAATATTTTTATATTTTTGTTTCTCTCTATCGGTCACTGATCCATTACGCTCAATTGTTTCTATAATCGTTTTTACAGCTTGAAATTCTTCTGATTTCTTCCTTTTTGCTCTTTCTAATATTTCAATTGTTTGTCGCAAAAAACTTTCAGCTTCAAGTAAATAGAAATAAAATTGCATCGCTTTAAATTTAAGAAATGCATTTTCCTTACTATTTTTTTGTTCTATAAACTTACGATTATAATATTTTGCATACGGTTTTCTTTCCGCCACTATGGCTCCTTTTCTCGTTGCTTTCCGCTCTTTTTCTTCCCATTTATATTCATGTATAAATTTTGAACTCGATTCTATTTTCTTAAAAATTTGCTTTATCTTTTTCATTTTTTGCGGCAACTTTCTAAGTAACACTAAATAAGAAGAATCTTCAATATCACTAAGTGCAGAGAAAGTCTTTTTATAATAACCTCTATCTAAAATCAACTCATTCAAAATTGACTTTACATAGTTTTGAATCATTTCAAATTGATCATCAAAAAAATTTTTGGGAACGATTTGAAATGCGCCATAATACGTTCTATCTTCTATATTCACTTCAAAATGATATAATCCACAACGCCATGGATAAAAGAATTCCGTTTTTCCATGTTCATATATTAATACCTTTTGTTTTTTTTCATTTATTTCATATTTTGACTCTTTTATATTTTTCTGTCCCTCATATACTTTATTCCATATAAAAGTAATATTCATTGGACTTTCATAATGGTAATGCAATCTAATTGGTTTTAATTCTTGTACTTTATAAATACATTGAACTAATGCTGTAGTAGATGTACAAAGACGATTTAATAAAATATATTCCCCCTTTGCCTCAGTTCCAATGATTAACTTTAATACAAAAGGGAGTGTTTCTTTCGTATCAACGATTTCTGTTTCATATCGCCCTTCATTTTGCATAGCCATACAGCTCCAGTTCTCTACGCTTTTCTCTTATATATGCTAAAGAGTGTTCAAATGTAGATACTCTGTTTGCAAGTGGCGATTGCAAAAGAGGTAGTAATGTCGCCCCCCTTTTTACGTCTTCAGAAAGTAAAGACCCAACCATCATTTCAGTACCTCTTATTTTCGTCAATACACGTTGCTTGATTTGTAAATCAAATCCCTCTTCTCTACTGATCATATAGGAATGATTATTTTGGAACGGTATATTTTGCAAGTAAGTAGCGATTGCGTTTGCACATCGAAATGAAATTCCCTTTGACATATCATGTGATGACAATACAACATGTAACTTATCTAATAGTTCTAACTCTTCTTCAGAAAACACCTCAATCATCGCTTTATTCCTGACCCAGCTTATACGAAATTCTCCTGCAGTTACTTTCAGAGGTGGTTGTAATACAATTTTCTCTTGTTCCATACACATCTCACAAAACGGAATCTTTTGTAACGTTATTAAATTCGTCCGATCTAATAATCGATCTGAGAGTTCTTTCGTTGTTTCATCAAAATTTACTGTACCTACAAATATAATATTTTCACCAATTTCAATTGTTGATGGAATTGGATTTTCTTTTTCTTGTACACCTTCATACAAATTTAGAATACGGTTTTGCTTTTCAAGTTGAAGAACAGATAGAAATGGAGTAAACCAATGCTCAATATGTGACATATTCATTTCATCAAAAACGATTATATATAGTTGATTTTGATTTTCTTTTGCCTTCATTAACGCCCTAACTAATTTTGTTTCACTTTCAATAAAAGTACCATTTGGGTGAAGGTAACCAAGTAAATCATGTGGTTCTTGATACGATGGTGAAATCGGAATCCAAACCAATTCTTCCCCATACTGTAATCCAAGTGCTTCTGCATAAGCTTGCACAAATCGGGATTTCCCAGCGCCTGGTATACCACCTAGAATCGTCAACATATTTGTTTTCGCACTTATATGGAAATTATAAATGTCCGTTTCATCCAAATATAGCCCTTTATTACGTACAAAACTTTTTACATACTGTAAAAAGACGGATTCACGCTCATCCCATTCCCATTCATCCTTGTGCACTTTTATTTCCTCTACTTCTACATGCTTACCTTCTTCAGTCATTCGTTTTTTTAATTGCTCATACATGTGATTGCTTACAAAATACAATTGATCTTCTACCACTATTTCCACATACTTCATCCAGTCATTTAAGTCTATATACTTACATTCCCGCTGCTGTTCAAAATATGCGATTGAACTAATTGATGATGACTTTAAAGATATATTTCCATATAACCTTCCATCGTGCCACAATAATTCGGGAGGCTCAAAGTCTTTCGGATATTTTGGCATTAGAAATGACAAATAGCCATTTCCAAGTTTTCTTTCTAAAGACTCTCCTTTTTTGTATTCGGAAACTTTAGGTACTGGAATCATTTTATAGCCATTGGCCATTTCTCGTGGTTCTTCTGCACAAATTAACTCCACGTATATATGTCCTCTTTCATAATAGAGACGAAACATAACCAATTGCTTTTCTAATTTTCTTTTCTTTAATTCCGAAAAGACTTTTTCATTCTTTTTATTGCTACATAAACCTTCAAATACGTATGGTTCATTTTTTAATTGCTCTTGTAACGTGAATGGTATTGGCGATAGGCATTGTACAAAGAAGTTCTCTCCATTCTTCTCTCTCTCTGCTTTTGTAAACTTTCCGATAAACCTCATATAGTACATTCTTTTTATAAAACTTGGCTGAAGAGCTTTATGTAATCTCACCTTCGTCACCTTCTTTTTTTCATACTATTCTTAGTGTATGAAAGAAACGAAAAACTAGAAACAAAAAACCTGACGTTATCCGCCAGGTTCAAAATTAAAACGTATATTAATGAGATGGAAATGCTTTTTTCTCTTGTAAAATGGCATTATGAGCAATTTTCATTTTAGCAAGTACATATCGTAATCGATCTTCAGCGTTTTCATCTGTATTTTGCTGTAATTCCGCCAAATTTTCTACAGCACTCGCTAAATTTTCAATCACTCCTCGTAGTTCAGGATGATGATTAAAAAAGGATTCTTGCACTAATACTTTCCTTACTTCACTCGCTAAATCAACAATTCTGGTTAACTGTTCTTTTTCTTCCATTTTCATCCCTCCTGAATATCTTATGTATTAAATATTCTCTAGACAAAGAAAAAAGCCCTTTATTTAAAAGGACTTTTACATTTTTATATTTCCAGTTAATAACATATAAAGTGATGTGATAGCTGCGATAACAATTGCCCACATTACATATCTCTCAATACCTTTAAAACAACGATTTCCTTTTTCTTTTCTTGCATACATGTAAACAATAATCCCAATTCCATACACGATTGAAACAAGTAATAAATTTTTCAAACCTGCTGCATATAGAAGCCATACAGAATAAGTAGAAGCAATTAAAGCTAACGAGCCGTTTTTTACTTTTGCATCTTTTAGTTCGTTTGTAATAACTAATTTAAATTGGAATAACGCTGATAATAAATATGGTACTAAAATTGATGTTGAAGCAATAAAATACATAATTTGATATGTTGATTCTGAAAACAGAACGATTATAAATATAATTTGGGCAACACCATTTGAGATCCATAATGCCATATGTGGCGTTTGTTTTTTATTTGTTTTCGTAAAGACTTTCGGAAACACGCCATCTTTTCCTGCTACGTGGGAAATTTCAGAAACAAGTAAAAACCAGCCTATTAATGTACCTACTAGTGAAGCAACTAACCCAATGTTAATCGCAACGGCGCCCCATGTCCCAACAACATGTTCTAATACATGTCCCATTGACGGGGTTTCTAACACGGAAAGCTCTCCTCTTGTCATCGCTCCCATAGACAAGACAGAAATTAAAATATAAATAGACATTACTAAAATAAGTCCAAGTACTGTCGCTTTACCAACATCTCGGCTATTTTTCGCTCTACCAGATAATACAACCGCTCCTTCAACCCCGATGAAAACCCAAAGAGTTACAAGCATTGTATTTTTCACCTGACCAAGTATAGAGGAAATTGATATAGTTCCTTCTCCCCAAAAATCATGTGTAAATGTATCCCAGCGAAACGCCGTTACCATTACAACAATAAATAATACGATTGGAACTAATTTCCCTATCGTTGCAATAACATTCATAATAGATGCTTCACGAATTCCAAATAAAATTAGAAAATGAAGTGTCCATAATAAAAGTGATGCACCAACGATAGACGCAACATTATTTCCACCTTTAAAAATGGGGAAGAAATAACCTAATGTACTAAACAGTAACATGATTGTTGCAACGTTTCCTAAAATTCCTGCTAGCCAATATCCCCAAGCACTGTTAAATCCGATATATTCTCCGAAACCAGCACGTGCATAACTATAAATTCCGCCCTCAAGCTCCGGTTTTTGTCTTGCTAACGTTTGATATACGAGCGCGAGTGGAATCATTCCCATCGCTGTAATACACCAACCAATTATTATAGAGCCGCTATTTGCTCCTACTGCTAAATCATGCGGTAAACTAAAAACACCGCCACCAACCATCGTTCCGACTACTAATGCAATTAATGGAAAAAAACCTAACTTCTTTTCTATTTGTACCACCCCATCTGTCATTCTAGGTGTTATGTTCGTTCAACTATTAAAGTCACCTTTTTCTCTAATAGACGTTTCTCTTATATTTTTTCAGGAAAACATTACTTATTCTAAAAGAAAATGAAGAAAAATGGAATACTTTTTTGAAAAAATGTATAAGTATGCACAAAAAAACCGTTCATTTTGTAATGAACGGTCATTTCATACATATAAATTTGTATATTTCTTGTAAAATTAACGAAGTAAATTCTCTTTTTGTAAAAATTGTTTCGCAACTTCTTCACTACTTTTTCCATTCACATTTACTTCATAATTCATTTTTCGCATTTCTTCATCTGTAATCTTCCCAGATAATGTATTTAATACTTTTTCAAGTTCAGGATATTTCTGTAACGTCTCTTTTCTTAATAAAGGTGCACCTTGGTACGGTGGGAATAACCCTTTATCATCTTTTAGCACTTTCAGTCCATACTGCTCAAGTTCACTATCAGTTGAATATGCATCGATTACGTTAACATCCCCTGATTGAATTGCGCTATAACGTAGTTTCGGTTCCATCGTTTTCACATTTAAAAACTTATAGTTATATAATTTTTGCATTCCTTTATAACCGTCTTCACGATCAGCAAATTCTAATGTGAATCCTACTTTAGCATCCTGTGCCATTTTTCCTAAATCAGAAATTGTATTTATATTATTTTGATCTGCTATTTTTTTCGGCATAGCTAGTGCATATGTATTGTTATACTCCATCGGCTTCAACATAACCATATTATATTTCTTTTCCATTCCAATGCGAGCCTGCTCATATACTTCATCCCGATTTGTGCTTTTTGGCTCTTCTTTCACAAAAGTAGATAAAGCTGTTCCCGAAAACTCAGGGTATATATCTACTTCTCCTGATTTCAATGCTTCAAATACAAATGCTGTTTTTCCAAGACCTGGTTTTAATTCTACGTGTAAATCGGTATCCTGTTCAATAAGCTGCTTATACATTTGAATTAAAATTTCAGGTTCTGATCCAAGTTTTCCGGCAATAACAATATCTTTCTTTTGTGTGTTCCAAAGAAAGGGAGAAGCAATCATTATACAAGTAATACATATCGTCAATATAATACGCTTAGAAGAGCGTTTTGGACTCTCAAGCACTCGAAGTACTACATCAAAGAATAAAGCGAGTAACGCGGCTGGTACGGCCCCTAAAATGATAAGCGCATGATCATTTCGATCGATACCAAGTAATATGAGTTTTCCGAGCCCACCAGCACCTATAAGAGCTGCTAATGTAGCTGTTCCAACAATTAATACCATCGCCGTACGAATACCGGCCATAATAATTGGTAATGCAAGAGGAAGCTCTACCTTCCACAGTCTTCTCCAGCTATTCATCCCCATAGCTCTCGCTGCTTCGATTAAAGATTCATCTAACTCCCTTATTCCTGTATATGTGTTTCGTAAAATAGGTAATAGTGCATACACAACTAATGCAATAATGGCTGGGAGTTTTCCAATTCCTACTAACGGAATTAAAAGTCCGAGTAATGCAAGTGATGGCACTGTCTGCATAACCGCAGAAGTTCCTATTATAAATTCAGCCATTCGTTGTTTTCTCGTTAATAAAATGCCAAGTGGCACCGCAATAATTACTGCAAAAAATAGTGAAATAAGCGATATTTGTAAATGCTCACTTAATGCAGTTAGTAATTCTATTTTTCGCTCTTGGAACGTTTGTATAAAATCAGTCACTGTTTAGCCTCTTTCCTTCATTTGTTCAACAATGTAATTAACAATATGACGACTTGTTAAAGCTCCAACATATTGACCATTTTCTTCAACTGGAACGACTTCGTCAGCTCGTACACGAACTAATGCTTCTTGTAAAGAAGAATGCAATGATAATGCATCCCCTTCTACCCGTATACTTTCATCAAGTGGCAATATATCTTCTATACTTTTCCCCTCATACCAAGGTTGTCCACGATTTCCAATGAACTCTTCTACAAACTCATTTTTCGGATTATGTATAATACCTTCTGGTGTATCTAATTGAACTACTTTTCCTTCTTTCATAATACAAATACGATCTCCAAGTGATAATGCTTCTTGCATATCATGTGTTACGAATACAATTGTTTTTTGAATCTTCTTTTGCAATTGTACGATATCCTTCTGAAGCTGTTCCCTACTTAATGGATCTAACGCACTAAACGGTTCATCCATAAGAACGATTTTCGGGTTTGCGGCTAATGCTCTTACGACACCAACGCGCTGCTTTTGCCCTCCTGACAATTCATCAGGCATACGATCGCGATATACGTCTGGGTCTAGCCCGACCATCTGTAGCAACTCATCGACACGAGCTTTTATTTTTTCTTTGCTCCATTTTCTCATTTCAGGAACAACTGCAATATTTTCTGCAATTGTCATATGCGGAAACAAAGCGATTTGCTGCAATACGTATCCTATATTCCAACGCAATTCATTAATATTATATTGTTGAATATCTTTTCCATCGATTAAAATAGATCCTTCAGTCGTTTCAATTAAACGGTTAATCATTTTCATTGTCGTCGTTTTCCCGCAACCACTCGGACCAATGAGAACAAAAAATTCTCCCTTTTTAATTTCTAAATGCAATGAATCCACTGCTTTCATGCCATCTTCATACGCTTTTGACACATGATTAAATTGAATCACAAATACAACTCCTTTAATGTTGTTTCCTTTATTTTGATGGAATACGGCATTCATTTCAAATGATACGCTTTATAATTAAAAAAGAGCTCAAATTTGAGCTCTAACGGTCGAACAATATCGTTTTCATTATTGCAGCATATTCACGTACATACATTTTTTTCTTAGAGCGCATTGGTGTTTCAGCAGCTAGTGCCTCCATCTTCATGCCTAAACGCTTTGCAATTATTTTGGTCCTATACAAATGATACGCATTACTTACAACTACCGCATGTTTCACATCATATAAATCCATACTAAACTTTAAATTCTCATACGTATTTGTAGATTGATCTTCTATTAAAATACGACTCTCATCTATACCATGTACCATTAAATAGTTTCTCATACTATGAGCTTCCGGTATATCTTCATCTTCCCCTTGACCACCTGAAACAATTACTTTCGCTTCAGGATGGGAATGTAAATATTCTAACGCTACATCCAAACGGTTTTGAAGAGATAAAGACGGTCTATCTCCAAATAACTTTGCACCTAAAATAAGAACGTACGGAGAGTGATTACTCAATTTTTCACGAGCAACTTTCTTCATTCGAAACGTCATATAAAGAATGTACAGTGGTGGAAATAATAAGATTATAAGCAAGATCCATTTGTTCATAAATAAGTTTGCACTCCGATACGATAAACTTAACTAAATCTATACAATTCAATCAAATTTACACGAGTTAGTGCTTCATCGTGTTCTCGCAACCCCGAAGGGACGAGGGGTATAACACTCCACACGAGGCAGTATCGTTACCTCCTATTATCAAGCATTTATTTTACCCATCTTGATAAATTTATCGAAGCATTAAAATCTCTATCGTGGTGGCTATTGCACCCAACACAACACCACTCACGTATTTTTAAACTCCACTGTCCTTCTGGTTGAACTGAATGGTCGTATTTTACTCCGCAACATGAGCAAATCTTGCTTGAGGCGAACCATTTATCAGCTTTTACATACTCAATACCATACTTCTCGCACTTGTATGATAAACATTGAAAGAAGAAGTGTAATTTTTGAAATGAAAATGCTTTCGATAGTTTTTTGTTTTTTAACAGGTTTGAGATAGGTAAGTCTTCCACAACGATCCTCATTGGTTTGGTTTTCACCAATTTAGCTGTTGCTTGATGGATATGGTTAATTCGGATATTCGTAATTTTCCTAGATAACCGCAGGTGCTCAGTTTTAGCTTTTTCATATCCGGCAGATTGAATTTTTACACCTTTTTTAAATCTCCTAGACATATCTCTTTGTGCTAACTTTTTCCTTTTCAAAAGTTTTTTAACCTTGGCATCTTTGTTTATATTTCGTTCTTTCGTACCATTAGAAGCTACAAACAGCTCTTTTAAACCAACATCCACACCAATCGACTCATTGGTTAGTTCTTGTGATTCAAAGTTTTCTTGGAGCCCTACACTAATCCACCAGTGACGACCGTCAAATGTAACTCTTGGATTTGATGGCTTTTTGTTTCTTGGTAGTTGTTGGCTTGTTTTCACTTCTCCAATAGACTGAATATGAACTACTTTCTTTCCTATAATCAGTCTTTCATAATTGGCATAAAATCCTTGGATTAAATCTTTTTTGGATTTATAAGAAGTGTGAGAACCATTTTTGTACTTTTCGAACGAATTTTTCCTCGCCTTATCAAAATCTTTTGAAGCCTGTTTAGGAACTTGTGCGTTGATGTCATTTAACCACTCATATCTCTTTCGCTTCTTGATCTTTGTAAATCGTTTCTGTAAAGCTAACTGTGAAACAGATTTTCCAAATAGCTTATAATATCTATCACTCATTCTTTTACAATAGTTATAGGCGAATCTTGCAGCACCAGCATGGTTTCTAAGCACTTTTTCTTGTTCAGGCGTTGGAATCAGTCTAACTTTCTTCGCCAATATCATCAGAAGCCTACTCCTTTACTGTACGATTATTCGAGCACTCACCTTTCAGATAATAAAAGATTGATTCTTCTGAATAGTAGCATGTTCCATCAGCATTCTCCTAAGACTACTAGGATACAAACCTGTTAATTCCGATACTTGACTAACTCGTAAAAACTCCATTATTATTCTCACCTCATTGAATTTACCATAATGCATAGATTCGGTAGATTCAATGAGACTTGATAGATTTAATTAAATTTATCTCGTTCAACTAAGGGCGCAATTCCTTAGCCAGTTCTCTTATGAACTTCTCATGCTTTCACATGAGCGCAGACTATATGTTTATCTACTTAGAGATAGAGGATTTTTCCACCACCATAGGCTTGTAGTGTACTCTCGTCAGTTATACGAGATAGTCGTTGAACGTTCATCTTATCCATTTTGACTTAGATGATTCGAGGCGGAAGACCCATTGTTCTAGTGTTTAGGATTTAACCTTGCACGATCTGATTGATTTTTTCTGCTTTCGCGACATTCACGCTCGCTATTTCTAGCCACGTTGTAGTTCAATCAGCTTTAGGGATTGCCCGCAGTTAACCCTCACTACTAGCCAATCACTTGACTAGCAGGGCTTACTGATATGTTTAATTAACTTTCGTTATAATTGGTTAAATAAATCGTAACAGTTAATTACCCTTTCTTTTTATTATATAGAAAAAGAAAGGAAGGCAGAAGTATTTTTTAAACGATCGATTTATTAGAAACACTCGCTTCGAATTTACGTTTTGAGATTACATAGTTTATAGCAATTCCTAACGAAAGGATCAATATGAAACTTAGTAAATAAAACGGTACCATGACACCTACTTTAGATACACCAGCTGTAAACAGCATTAATAATACAATTCGTATTCCTGTACCAATTAATCGAAATAAGCTGTCTACACGTCCCATTACTTCATTTGGAATTTCCTCCATCATCAATACATTTCTTGCCACTCTTGTACCCGCATTTCCAATTGCATGAAAAATTGCAAGTCCATATAACAACATTACGGAAGGTTCAATAATCATTACGGTAATTGAAATTACATATATGAACATCGTCATGACGATTGAAACTTCTGTCTTTACATATTTCATCATAATTGGAATACTTATTCCCGCAAGAACCGCTCCGACACCGTACATCATACCTTCTATTGCGTATACAGAGGCACTGGCTTTTAATAGATCTGAGATATATACTGGGATTAAATAATTTGCCATCATGACACCGATAAACGGCATATAAGTCGCCAGTAAAAACCAAAAGAACTTCGGACGCTTTTGCATAAAGTGAATCCCTTCGAACAATTGCTTCTTAAATGTTACTTTTCTTTTTACTTCCTTTTTCTTTACATACGGTATACATAAGAAAAGGAAAAATGCTCCTGCAAAAGTTAACATATCTACTAACAAGATCCATTTTAAAGAAATGATTTCAATAAGGAAGCTAGCAGCCGCTCCTGAAATAACTTGAGTTAACTGTCCTTGTATTTCCATTGTTCCACTTAAATTTTTATAATGTTCTGCTTGAAATATCTCTTGGTTAAACGCAAATATTGTAGGATAAAATAATAAATAGTAAAATGACCCTGCTATATATATTAGAATATAGTGAATAGAATGATAAGGTTGCCCAGTAAATCCCCATATAGCCATCATTCCAATAACGACTATCCCAATACCTTCATTACATAATAATAAAGATTTTCTTGAAAAACGATCAATACTCTGCCCGATAAACGGTGTTAATAAAAACATAATAAGAGTTGCGATGATGGATACATAACCAAACGTTGTCTCTCCTCCATTCTCTTTAATTAACAACCACGGAATCGTTATCATAACAATGCCGGAACCAATAGCTGATAGACTATTGGCCCCTAGAATGAAATACAAGCGTGAATCTTTATACAGAGATGGCATATCACTCAACTCCTAGTTGTTTTTTCACCTCTTTATATACGCTCATATATGCTTTTAATTCTTTAACTAGATCATGAATTAACGGTTTTGCATCTTCTCCCAGTTCACCGTCTTGTACATGAAGTCCATCAAGCACAACTTGTTTTGGGATTGCATTTGCGTACACCCCTCTAGCAACAATACGCATATTGTTTAATGCGTTAATGCCACCTTTACCGCCTCCAGCAACTGCAAGTAATGCGACAGGTTTATGAACAAATTCACTACTGCTTAAGTAATCTAACGAATTTTTCAACGCTCCACTCATTGCATTATGATATTCAGGTGTACATAGTACTACACCGTCTGCAGTTTTCACTAATGCCTTTAATTTTTTTACCGCTTCTAATTCACGTTGTGATTCTTCCCCGTTATATAAAGGCAGTTCCTCTACTGATAAATCGTATAACTCCCCTTCAAATTGATCAGCAATATATTTTGCCACCACACGAGTTCTACCGAATTTTCTTGGCGTACCGTTAATAACGACTAGTTTCATAATTATTTCTCTCCTTTGTTTTTCAGTTATACTTATATATTATCAGAAATTTCTATACAAAGCACAATATAAAGAGGGAACTAGCTTGATAAAATAGTATGATAGACGAAAAAAAGAACTCATACGAAAGTAGGAGTTCTTCACAATTACTTTTCTTCCGCTTTATCGCTCAGTATGTCTATGCTTCTTTTTGCTTCAAAATGGTTATACGCTTCTTCTGCTAATTTAATACGTTCTTCTGGTAATTCTATATATTTCATAACGTTTTCTATTATTTTTTCATACGGAGTAAACACTATTCCTGGCCACTCTATCTCGTCCTCGGGATTACTATTTTCAGAGATAATAAATTTCTTATTTGCCACTGCATAAGAAACTCGAGGAGTTTCAAGAATACCCGATAAGTAAAAATGAATATTTAATATAATTTTAGACCTAGCAATCAACTCATTTCTAACAATTCCCCACGCATTATTTTTAAAAACAATATTTAAATTCGGGGCAACTACTTTTAATTGATCTAAAATAGCTTGTCGCCTTGGGTTAAGAGCACCTATAAACAGTATATCAATGTCTTCAGTTAACTCTTCATCAAATGCATCTTTTTTTATTTCTAGAGTTGGGGCATAGTTCATTTCCACATGTTTTATTTCTTTTCCTACTCCTTTTTGTTTTAACCATTCTATATTTTGTTTACTATAATCCCAAATTTCCTTATCTTTTAATAACATTAAATAAAGAGGATGCGCATAAGGACTTCCTTCATATAGCTGTTCTAAATTATAAACAATTGCATTTTTTGGTAGTAGATTCGGATTATGCGCATACGTATGCGCTCCAAAAACAATTGTATTTTTCACATTTTCTAGTATTGTTTCTGAAATAATTGCTGTATTTCCCTCCTGCTCCAATCGCCATTTCAAAGCTCGCGCAACATCTATAAAACTACCATACGTCTTTGGGCATATAAAAAGACAATAATCATATTCTTTATTCAAATAAGCTTCCATTAGTCTTAAATTATTTTTATATAAATCCACATCCGGATATCTAATTAAAAGCTCACTTGCATGTTTTTTTGCTACTTTATACATTCCAGCATAATAAGCAGCAATGCACCTTCTTAATTCGATTTTTTGCCGATGCTCTTCTGCTACGTCCATGTCTATAAGGAGATTTGCGATACAATACGCTTTTAAATGATCACGATCATAATAATAATCTAGTAGTGGCATCAATTCTTCATACGTATTTCCATGCACGGATTCCCCTAGTTCTAGCGCCCATCGTATTAATTCCATGATTACTCCACTACTCCTTTAACCGACAATGTATTTAATAAAATTTCGCATTACTTTCTACCATATTTGCTATATGCAACGGTAGCTCTTCTTTTCTCGATTCCAAATATTTTTGTGATACTGCACCTAAATGTTTTTTATGCGGTATATAAAAAGCACTTATAGAAATCTCATAGTCAAATAAGTAATCATACACATGATAATCTACAAATAGCAGATCATTTTTCGGAAAAGGAATTTCCTTCCCTTGCAACGCATACATCAAAGCAATATTATTTTGAGATTTTAATCGATACATTCTTGCAAGTTGGTATAATGGCTCAGCCCGAGTTGGTCTATATTCCCACGCTTTTTGAAAATAAAGAATAGCTAATGCTGTATATTGCTCTTCTTGCGCCTTAGCATTTTCTTTTTCATCCACTTCTGTTACCTCATATTGTTTATTTGCTGAACGGTTTGCTAATTGTTCATAACAAAATCCTATTCGCAATAACGAATAGAACACCTCTTCAACCCATCCACCTGCTTCCACTCTTTTTTTGTACCATTTAATCGAATCTTCAAATTGACTTAAATGAAAATAAGTTTGGGCTAAGTAAAATAAATATCTTATATGCAAATCTGGCGTTGTTTCTGGATCACTCAATCCTTGTAACAACAACCGCTCATCTCTCTCAAATTTATCAGCTTTACTACCACCATCCCCAGGATCGTTAACGACAAGCGTCTCTAACCTAGCTACCCTCGTATTGTAATTCGCACCAACTTTGGAACGATCTATATCCCAATACTCATGAGTAACACCGACAGATTTCCATGGTAAAGAAGCTTTCAAAAGGCGTGTAAGCCAATACTTAATATGAATATCATATTGCATTGTAAGATAGTGGTCTTCCGTTAAACTAGTCTTATCAAACTCGGGATCAACTTCTAATATCATATCTGCATCTAATATTAATAAATAATCTGCTTCTGGATATGTTTTTTGTGCTAATGAAACTGCTAAACTTCTGTTATAGCCAAAATTTTGAAATGGTTCATGATGAACTGTTCCAGGGATTTCATTTTCTTCACACCAATTTTCAATAATTTCAGGTGTATTATCAGTTGATCCCGTATCACAAATAGAAACAAAATCTACAATTGATTTTGTAGCATTTAAACATCTTTCCATAATTCTAGACTCGTTTTTAACAATCATACAAAGACATAACTTTTTTTCTTCCCCTGCATTCTTCACTTGCTCATTTCCCATTTAACCACCTCATATTTTATTAACACGCTCTTTTCATATGTAACACCACTTCATAGCTACACTGATGACATAATCATCCTTTTACTATTTATGAAAATTTCATTTTATTTATTCTTATTTTTATGTTGGGACATCTTTCATGCTTCACTATATATTTGATACAATCAGTACAAATAAACAATGATTGATTGATATTTTTAAATTAGAGATTTCTTACACTATAAAAAAAGAAACTTGCGCCTATGCACAAGTTTCTTTTTAAAAACAACCTTATTTTTTCACAACTTCATGTCCACCGAACTGATTACGAAGAGCTGAAACTACTTTTCCGTGGAATGTATCATCTTCTTGAGAACGGTAGCGCATAAATAATGACATTGCGATTACCGGTGCTGCCGCTTGAAGTTCAAGTGCCGTTTCCACAGTCCATTTCCCTTCTCCTGAAGAGTTCATCACACCTTTAATGCCATCAAGTTTAGGATCATCTGCAAATGCCTTTTCAGTTAAGTCCATTAACCAACCGCGGATAACTGATCCGTTTGCCCATACTTTAGCAACATCTTCATAATTGAAATCAAAATCACTTTTATCTAACACTTCAAAGCCTTCAGCGATTGCTTGCATCATTCCGTATTCAATACCGTTATGAACCATTTTTAAGAAATGACCACTTCCGACGCGGCCTGCATAAGAATACCCATTCTCTACTGCTAAATCTTTAAATAAAGGTTCTAATTGATCATAAATTTCTTTTTCTCCACCAACCATTAAGCAAGCACCGTATCTAGCTCCTTCTACACCGCCTGATGTACCGATATCTACGTAATGTAAACCAAAACTTTTCGCTTCTTCAGCACGGCGTAACGTATCTTTATAGAATGAATTCCCGCCTTCAATAACGATATCGCCTTCCTCTAATAATGGATATACATCTTTTAGTACCGATTCAACAACTTCTCCCGCAGGTACCATTACCCAAATTTTACGAGGAGCTTCTAGTTCAGCAATCATTTCTTTTAATGTATGACGAGCGGTAATCCCTATTGCCCCTGCCTTTTCAACAAGCTCTTTATTAACGTCATATACCACTACTTCATGCTTGTCTTCATATAAATGTTCTGCTAATGGGAATCCCATTTTTCCTAATCCAATTAAACCTAGTTTCATATTAATCAATCTCCCATTCTATACAAATATATTTAATAACGAAATGAGTCCAAGTGCTACAACAGATAATATCGTCTCCATTGCAGTCCATGTTAATAATGTTTCTTTCACAGTCATTCCGAAATATTCTTTAATCATCCAAAATCCAGAATCATTTACATGTGATAAAATTAATGACCCTGCACCTGTTGCAAGTGCTAGTAGTTCAACATTTACACCTGGTGTACTTGCTGCAATCGGCGCAACAATACCAGCTGCTGTCATCATAGAAACCGTTGCCGATCCAGTTGCGATTCGGATAAGTGCCGCAATTCCCCAGCCTAATAATATCGGTGAAATATGAGATTCTTTCGCCATTTCTGCGATTGTCGTTCCAATTCCAGAATCTAATAATACTTTATTAAATGCGCCGCCTGCACCGATAACTAACAGTATGTTCGCAATAGGCCCAAGGCAATCGTTTGTAAATTGTAATACTTTATCCTTTGAGAAACCTTTTGCATAACCAAGACTAAAGAAAGAGTATATCGTTGCAATTAATAACGCGACGATTGGATCTCCAATAAAGTGCAATACTTGTGCAAGTTGACTTGTTTTGTTTAGTGCTACTTCCGCAATTGATGCACCTAGCATTAGAAATACTGGAAGTAAAATTGTAAACAATGTATTTCCGAAACTAGGAAGCTCCTTCTTCTTATCTCTTTCAATAAATTGCTCCGCTATATCTAATGGTACTTCTTTATGTATACGAGCACCAATCCATTTCCCGTAAAGCGGACCTGAAATGATTGCAGTTGGAAGTCCGACGATTAAAGCATATAAAATTGTCTTCCCTACATCTGCTTTAAAAATACCTACTGCTGCCATCGCTGCTGGATGTGGCGGAACGAGTCCGTGTACAACAGATAAACCTGCTACTAGTGGTATACCAATTGTAATAAGTGATACCCCTGTTTCTAACGCAATTGTAAATACTAATGGAATTAACAGTACAAATCCAACTTGGAAAAACACTGGAATCCCTACTAAAAATGCAACGAACATCATTGCCCAGTGAACACGTTTCTTCCCAAAACGATCAATTAATGTGTTAGCAATTCGTTCAGCACCGCCAGATTCGGCCATCATTTTTCCAAGCATCGTTCCTAATGCTAATACTATCGCTAAAAACCCTAACGTATTACCAAGCCCTAGTTTAATAGAATCGATAATCCCTGGATCTTTTGGTGAAGTTCCAATCAATGGCATTCCCATTGCTAGTCCTACACCAATTGCTGTTAAAATTAACGCGACAAACGGATGCCATTTTACTACTGTAATAAGTAAAAGTAGTATGACAACTGCCGCTAGTACGATTCCAACTACCATTTCTCCCAATCCCCCTATTGTTTACGTTGGAAAGCAGCTATACAATCAAATTCTTCTTTCAAGCGATTGTAAAGTCGTTCATACATATAAAACATTTCTAAATATATAGCCGTATTTTCTTTATTCGGTACATGATGATGAACAATATCAATCCAATCCTTTACCTCTTCAAGAGAATCAATTTTTCCTACAGCATATAAAGCAACTGCCGCTGCCCCAAGCGCAGATGCTTCATGACTTTCAGGAACAAGCAATTCTTTTCCCATCATATCGGATAACATTTGTCTCCAAAATGCAGATTTCGCAAAACCTCCTGAAACGCGTATTTCAGTAAGTGGCCCTGTACAATCCCTGATTGCGAGTGCAACAGAATATACGCTCATACAAACACCTTCCATGACTGCACGTATAAAATGTTCTCGTTTATGCTGAAGGTTTATTCCAAAGAATGTACCACGAGCATTTGCATTCCAGTACGGTGCACGCTCTCCAGATAAAAACGGTAAAAATAGCAATCCACCCGCTCCAGCTGGTACACTTTCCGCATACTTAATTAATAAATCATACGGATCAATGCCAAGTTTTTTTGCTACTTCTTGCTCTGGGCTACCAAATTCATCACGTAACCATCTCAGTAATATTCCGCCGTTATTCGTTGGTCCGCCGATCACCCAGTGCTCGTCTGTTAATGCATAACAAAACGTTCTTCCTTTTTCATCTGTATTAACACTTGATGAAATTGTTCGAACCGCACCACTTGTACCAATTGTAATTGCAGCTGAGCCAGGCGATATTGCCCCAACGCCCACATTCGCAAGAACACCATCACTTGCACCAATAACAACTGGCGTATCTTCACGAATACCCATCTTTTGTGCTAATTCCGGTTTCATACCCGACAAAATATATGTAGTTGGCACTGGTGTTGATAATTGTTCTGGTGACATATGTAACAACGTTAAAACATCTTCATCCCAGTTTAATGTTTCTAAATTAAATAACCCAGTAGCTGATGCTATTGAATAATCCACTACGTAACATGAAAACAATTGATACATAACATACTCTTTAATGGAAATAAATTTATATGCGCTCGCATATAATTCTGGCTCTTCCTCTTTCATCCACAATAATTTAGAAAGTGGCGACATCGGATGAATTGGTGTACCCGTTCGTCTATAAATTTCATGACCATTCATATGTTGTAATAATTTTTCTGACTGTTTCGTACTTCGATTATCTGCCCAAATGATAGAACGCGTTAATGGTGCACCGTTTTTATCTACTGCAATTAATGCGTGCATTGCTGTACTAATACCGATTGAAGAAATACCCTCTGGTAACACGTTACCCTTCCGGATGGCAACGCTTACAGTTTTATATACAGCAGCACATATTACATCAGGGTCTTGCTCAGCCCATCCGACATTCGGTTGAATAATTGGATAATCAACTGCATGTGATGCAACAACTTTTCCTTTTTCTGTAAATACAACCGTTTTTGTACTTGTGGTACCGATATCAATCCCGATTACTCTCCCCCTTGTTTCCATGCGAATCTTCCCTTCGTTTCTAGCAAAATACGATCTAGTAAACCGTTTACATGAATTAGTATATAAAATATTTTTTCATTAATCAAGTTTTAAAAAGAAAATTTTTTTCATAACAAAAAATATATCCCCCTCATTCCATTTCACTTACATACTAAATTTAGATTTTCCCCGCGGTAAAGTTGCGTTATATTCGTTACATTTCGCAACACACTCTCTTTTTCTTTCATTAACAACACATACATAGTTCTTCCTTACGTTCTACTCATTTGCATGAAAAAGAGTTGAGAAGCAATATTCATTTTTAAGGGTCACTTTACATAACCATCAAGCTAAGAAAAATGATTAGTGACCCTTCTTTTTATACAAGTCCGAAAAATAAGGGATATTTTTAAAAGATTATTAAGTAGGCAATAGTTAATTGATTAGGCCAGTATTTTTATTCTTCACTAATAAAGGGAGCAATTATCTTTTTTTCATGAGAAGATAACACGATATTTGTTGATGGCGTACCATATTGCATCGAATCATCAATAAATTTTTCTAAACTTTCTACAGAATACGTTGCTAATTTGACAATATAGCTAATTTCCCCTGCTACTCTGTAACACTCAATTACATCTGGATGATTATAGCAAAAGTTAGATAATGATTTACAATTCGTTGATTTAAACAATATAAGTGCAGAAATTGGACGATTAATTT
Organism: Bacillus sp. AR2-1; assembly: GCF_008368755.1. Taxonomy (NCBI): domain Bacteria; kingdom Bacillati; phylum Bacillota; class Bacilli; order Caryophanales; family Bacillaceae; genus Bacillus; species Bacillus sp. AR2-1. Next base: position 74,309 of record NZ_QORY01000014.1, on the reverse strand, counting down.
TTTTTAGAGAAACACGTGCATGGTAACCTTCAATAATCTGTTGCTCCTCTAACTTCCTTACTCGCTCAGTTACTGACGGAGAAGATAAGTGAACTGCTTCAGCTAAATCCTTCATTGAAATTTTTGCATTTGACTGTAATAACCCCACGATTTTTTTATCAATTTGATCCATAAACTATCCAACCTTTTTTTATAAAATAGAATAACCTAAATTCTTTATATAATAAAGCCAAACAATTGAATATCCTTATTTAACTTATTCATCAGCTTTTTATATTTATATAAAATAAGGATATTAGGAGGCGATTTACGATATGAAAAAGATTTTATTATTATTAGCTGACGGATTTGAAGCAGTAGAAGCTAGTGTATTTACAGACGTACTAGGCTGGAATAAGTGGGAGGGTGATGGATCGACCGAGGTCATAACAGCTGGTCTTCGGGATAAATTAACCTGTACTTGGAATTTTACTGTCATACCCGAAAAAACGGTTGATAATATTCAATTGGATGAGTTTGATGCACTAGCTATTCCAGGAGGGTTTGAAGAAGCTGGTTTTTATCGGGATGCATTCAGTAAAGAATTCTTACATGTTATTCAACATTTCCATGTCAAACAGAAGCCTATTGCAAGTATTTGTGTTGCATCATTAGCGCTTGGTAAAAGTGGAATTCTTATAGATAAAAAAGCTACCACATACAGTCATCCAACGAGTAAACGAAAAGAGCAGTTAAAGAATTTCGGTGCAAAAGTACAAAATGATTTAATTGTTCAAGATGGAAATATTATTACATCTTCAAATCCAGGTACAGCTTTTGATGTTGCATTTTTATTACTTGAAAAATTAACATCTAAACAGAACGCTAAACATGTAAAGAATCTTATGGGGTTTTAAACATTAAACTTCAACAAAGAGATAATTCTAGAACTTGTTAGAATTATCTCTTTGTTGAACCACAGGTGCCCTCCTAGGAATTCATTGATCCCTAGGAGTTTTTTAAATTTCCTACACGTAGCCTAAAAGAAGAAACCATCTCGTCTAAAATTAACTTTGCATCAGCTTAGCTTTATCGCGCTGAAGTCGCGTAACATAGCCGCTACCTCTCCAAATAAGAATTCTGTACATTTTGCTCTATTAATTGTTTTTGGTTCACTCATCCTATTACCTTAATAAACTTAGAGCGCGGATCCTACTATAACTTTATTAACTTGTAAATATATGTTCCATACTATAAAATCTAATAGTATTTTTATTTTTCAGAAAAATAAAACAATAATTTAGACTTTATTGTATAATGTTGTAAAAAGATGTCGGAGGGATTTAATGTTACATAAAATATCTCAATTCACAATTAAGCTTTCATCAATTCTTTTATCACTGTTACTATTATTAAATTTACCTTATTTATTTATCACTCAACAAGGATTCACCTTTCAACCAATTTATTTTTTTAACCAGATCGTTACTATGTTAAAACAGGTTTTCTCACCTGAATCATTGTTGGTTATAGGATCAGACCCAAAGTTTGGTCATTTAAAAACAACACCATTATTTCCAACTGTTTTAGAACCTTACCTATATTCATTTATTGTATTATTTGTGGCCTTTTTGCTTGCGCTCTTTATCTCATCTAGCATGGCATTTTTTTATTTTTTAGCAAAAGATTATATAAAAAAATGGATAAACCGAATTGTGTTCATATTAGAAGCTGTCCCTGATATGATGATGATGATTTGTTTGCAAATATTTTTCATTTGGGTACTTAAGAAATTTGGGGAAGCTCCTTTCACCATTATTTCTTTTAATGAAAATCGCGCTTATTTACTCCCTATTTTATCTTTAGCGGTCTTACCTACATTACAAATGTTTCGGATGATGGTGTTATACATACAAGAAGAACATGGAAAACATTACGTAGAGGTTGCATATGGAAAAGGTCTTTCATCAAGTTATATACTACGCATTCATTTATTCAAAAATATATCTATCCACTTCTTCTACCATTTAAAAACGATTTTTGTTTTCTTACTTTCTAACTTATTCATTTTAGAATTTGTTTTTAATATGCAAGGTATTATTCAATTTTTATTTAAGAAGGCGTTTATTTCACCTCCCGCTGCATTTATTATACTTGTCATGATTATCTTACCGTTTTATGCCATTTTTCAAATAACCTCTTTCATGATGAATAGATGGCAAAAGCAATTGAAAGGAGCAGCTTTATGAAATCTATTTGGAAATCAAAACGCTTTTTAATCGGCTTTACTTATTTATTCATACTTGTTTCAGCTAGTTTTATTTATAGTTGGTTCTTTAAAGATAACATCCCAAAACCTCCTCAGTTACTTTACAATGACAATAACGAATTACTTGGAAAGGCCCCCTTTCCACCATCGTTAATACCGCCTTTTGGATCTGATCGTTTTGGAGAGTCTGTTTTCTTACAAATTATAGAAGGAGCAAAATTTACCATTTTATTAGCCGTGGCAATTAGCTTCTTTCGAATTTTATTCGGAACATGTATAGGAATCCTCTTAAGTTTATATGCTCCAAAATTCAAGAGATTTTTCCAGTCATGCTCAGAAGTTTTTTATTACATTCCTACTTTATTTATCGCATTTATACTCATCACGCCCGTTAATATTGTAATCGTATCAAATGCTGATAGATTAGATCCAAATATTTCATTTGCTTTTTATCAAGTACTCGTACTTATTTTCGTCGCTCTGCCTACACTTTCTTTATATATATCCTCAGAGGTTGAGGAATTTATGAAACAAGATTACATTTTAAGTTCCCAATTGCTAGGGGCTAGCCGTTTTCATATTATCAAAAAACACTTACGAGTCTTATTACTTGATCGCTTATTTGTGTTATTCATGGAACATATCGTCCAAGCACTCATACTCGTTATCCATTTAGCGTTGCTTGATATTGTAATTGGCGGGATACAAATGCGTGAACTCTATGACGGAGTACTCAAACCTGTTTCTCTATCTAATGATTGGGCAGGCCTTATTGGATTAAATCGTTATGAAATGAATATTTCATGGTGGATTATTTTGTATACTCTCGTTTCATTCTTTATTACGATTCTATTTATAAAGCTTATGACAATCGGGATTCAAGATGCACTGAAAGCAAGAGATTCGCAAGTTGTAGCAATTCAAACCGTTCCAAATCATAAAAAATTTGTTAAAAGTAAAGATTCTTTTTCGTTTGTAGATAAAGTGAACCTTTAATCCTTTCTCGTTAGTCGACATTGATAGTAGTGGAATGCAAAGAAGATGATTCCTGTTGAATGCAGGGATCATCTTCTTTCTGCCGTCTAACTTTTTTACATGTCTTTAGCTAGACTCATGCTTTTTATATTTAAAATGAATTATTTGCAATCACAATTATGCTGTTTAAAATCGATTACCATACGTCCTTGAATTCTACCTTGTTCCATTTCTTCGAATACATTTTGTACTTTATCTAGAGAACAAGTTTGAACAACCGGCACTACTTTTCCTTCTGCACCGAACATGAATGCCTCTTCTAAGTCTTTACGAGTACCGACTAGAGAACCAACTACTTCAATTCCATCTAGTACAAGTCGCGGAATGTTTAAATCCATCGTTTCTACTGGTAAACCTACTGCAACGACTTTACCACAAGCACGTACTGCATCAACTGCTGAATTGAACGCTACTTTAGAAACGGCTGTTACTACAGCAGCATAAGCACCACCAAACTCATCTTGAACAATCTTATCAGCAGGACCTTGAGAAATTGGATTGATAGTCATATCCGCACCAACCTCTTTTGCTAATGCTAATTTATCGTCATTAATATCTACTGCAATTACCTTTGCACCAAACACGTTTTTAGCATATTGGATAGCTAGGTTACCTAATCCACCACACCCATAGATGACGATAGGTTGACCAGGTTTAATGTCTGATACTTTTATTGCTTTATATGTAGTTACGCCCGCACATGTGATTGATGATGCTTGAGCAGGATCTAATCCTTCTGGTACTTTCACAGCATAATCAGCTGTAACAATACATTGTTCTGCCATACCACCATCTACTGAATAACCAGCATTCTTAACTTCACGGCAAAATGTTTCTCTACCAGTTACGCAATATTCACAACGTCCACAAGATTGGAACATCCATGCAATACTTACACGGTCACCTATTTTTAGTGAAGTTACATCATCAGCAATTTTCGTAACAATACCTACACCCTCATGACCAAGAATACGGCCATCTGTGTTTCCAAAATCATGATTTGCAACGTGTAAATCAGTATGACAAACTCCACAATACTCTACATCTACTAGCGCTTCACCTGAGTGTAACGGACGTAATTCCTTTTCAATAACTTCAATGTTTGCTTTACTATTTTTATTAACTACTACTGCTTTCATATGTGATCTCCCCTTTAGTGTTTTAGAATTTTAATGAGTTCATCTCACAACTTCTACCTGCACTGTTTCGGCCAATTATTGCACCAAATTTAAATGTTCAATCATCATTACACGTTCATCATAACATGTAATTTTAAAAGCTTATTGTTAAATATTGAACAATATTTGAATTATTAACCAAATGTTTTCTTACTATATTTGAAGGGAAAACTGAGATTTCATCTATGTATCGTTTATTAGAATTCAAGATGCGAAGTAATAAATAAAGATTTTTTAATATAGGAAATTATTATCATTATATTTTCAAAAAAGATTATAACGAGTAAACCTAGATTATATATCATCAAACTATTGACCAATATAAAAAGCCCTTCAACTGAAGGACTTTTTATATTCGTTTCATCGAAATTGTTTCACGTATACTTTGTAAATTTTGCAATGTCTCTTCTTGGCGTTGTAACGATAACCCAACGTATAAAGTATCTAACAAACTTAACTGTGCTAATCTTGATGAACTTGCTTCTGTACGGAATTCCGTCTCACGTGTTGAAGTATATAATGTAATATTAGCAAGTTGACTTAATGCTGATTTCTGATAGCTCGTAATTGCAATAATGCGAGCTCCTCTTGCTTTTGCTACTTCTAACGCTTCCAGTAACCCTTTATTGCTACCAGAATGAGAAATTGCAATTACCACTGCTTCTTTAGTAAGTAAACCCGCACCCATAATTTGAAAATGTGAATCTGTATGAGCAATACAAGAAATACCCGTTCTCATAAATTTATGATATGCATCCATCGCTATAATACCAGAACCACCATTTCCATAAAACTCAATACGACTTGCATCTTGCAATACCTTTACGGCTTGCTCTAGCGCTGTATCATTTAACAAATGCAATGTATCTTGCAGTCCTGTAATATGCGAATGAAAAACTTTTTTAGCAACAGTTACCATACTATCTTCTGCCGATACTTCTTCATGAATATTTTGCATAGGAGTATGTACAATTTCACGAGCTAATGTAATCTTTAAATCTTGAAACCCTTGAAAACCGAGGTGCTTACATAAGCGGAATATCGTAGCTTCAGAACTATTCGTAACTTCAGCTAATTCTGTAATAGATTTATGTACAACATCTTGTGGATGTTTCAATATATGTTCGGCAATACTTCGCAATTTCGGTGATAAACCATTTAACGAAGCCTGAATCTTTCCAATCCCACTTCTTGTACCTGGCATAGCATATCTTCCCCTTCCATCGTAGTTTTATTGTACCTAATTATAGAAAGAAGAAAAACCTTTATTTAGCACTACTATAAATTGAAACTTTAATCAGTGAGAGTATTGTACATCTCCCACTAATTATAAGCCCGCAAATAGCGGGATAAATTTTAAATACTCCTATGTATTCTGTCGTAACATGGGACATAATTATTCATACTTATTATTTCCCCCGTGCTTCACCGCATATAATGCAGCTTGCGTACGATCATCTACTTCCAATTTAGCTAAAACATTTGAAACGTGTGTTTTCACAGTCTGTTCTGTAATATGAAGCTCTGCTGCAATTTCTTTATTACTTCGCCCTTTCGCAATTTCACGAAGTACTTCTTGCTCTCTTTTTGTTAACATGGAAAAAGGGTTCTCTTTTTCTTTCTTAACTGCTGATCGTCCGAATAGTGCTGGTGTTACTTTCGGATGAAAATTCGCATTTCCTTCATGTACTGCAATGATAGAAGCAACAAGTTGCTCAGGTTGTACTTCTTTTAATTGATAACCATCTGCTCCAGCTTCCAGTGCTGGTAAAACATAATCTTGCTCTGAAAAACTGCTTAATATAAGTATCTTTATTGTTTTATCATATTGCTTTATCCGTTTTGTTGCTTCTATACCATCCATCTTCGGCATTGATAGATCCATTAATACTACATCTGGTCTTTCCGTTTGAATGAATGTTAATGCCTCTTCACCATTTTCTGCTTCCCCAACTATTTCAAATCCTTCTCTCGTTTTTAAAAAGAATACAAGTCCTCTTCGAACGATATGATGATCCTCAACTAGTAGTAATTTAATCTTCAATCTTCTTCTCCCCTTTAAACCGGCAATTGAATTTCAATTTTTGTACCCTTTTTCAGCTCAGTTTTTATTTGAAATGATCCCCTCATTAACTGAATACGTTCCTTCATACTTTTTAAACCGAGCGCTGACTCTCTTACGTGATCTTGTATAAATCCTATTCCGTTATCCTCTATGTAAAAATACAACTGGTTATTTTCTATTTTTAAAAGAACATTTACCTTTTCACATGAAGCATGTTTTTTACAATTATGTATTGCTTCTTGACTAATACGCCATAAAACTTCTTCTATTTCATCTCCAATTGAAACCATACCATCAATTCGAACTTCCACGTGGATCCCTAACAACTTTCCGTAATTTTTAATTGCTTCTGCTAAACCTTTCTCTAATCCTTCCGGTCTTAATTGCCAAATTAAAAGTGTCATTTCTTGTAATGCTTCCTGTGATAATTCTCCAATATAGCTCAACATCTCTTGCAAGTCTCTATCTTGCGTCATATTTAAAGTACCTTTTGCTGTTAGCATAATAGAAAATAACAATTGTTTTACTGAATCATGTAAATCACGTGCAAGTCGATTTCTTTCAGCTACCACTACGTATTTACGTTCCTTCTCTACCAACTGAATACGTTGTATTGTCGTTCCTATTTGAAATGCAATCGATTCTAATAATGCCAATTCTTCCTCTGAAAAGTGTGTTTTTTGAGGTGAGGCTACATTTAATAGACCAAACTTCTCCGATCCAGACCTAAGTGGAATCGTCGCATGATGCGTAACATCTTCTGTCTCTCCCCAATTACACTCAATCGCATCCTCTATTCGCTTACATTCAATAATATTTGTCGCTTTTTCCAATCTGCCATTCACAAAACGCTCTACACACCAGCAGTCCCCTTCACACATCGGCTTCTTCTCTTTCCATGTAAGAGCCGGTGGTAAGTTTTCATCTACAAGCATACGGTGCTTTCCACTTTCATCGATAAAGAATATCCACCCTGTTTGTAAATTCATAACTTGTAACAATGTATGTAACACTTTTTCTAACATGACTTGTAAGTCTGTTGCTTCATTTAATAATTCTGCAATTGCTTTTAATGCTTCTAAACGATGCGTCTCTTTTTCTTCAAAGTTCATTTTCATCACCATCTATCATTATAACATTAAGAAATTTCTAAATTCTACAAATAAGAAAGAACTGAATTCCTTCAGTTCTTTCTTTAAATTAATCATTTTATTATTTTTCTATCCAATGTTGGAAGCTAGATTTTTGTTAACAAACTATTCTATTTTAGCTGTCCGATAAAGATTGTCCACCATGGTTATGCTGTAAACTTTCAGTAGTAACGACCATATTTGCTGCTGGCATTTGCACTTGATTCTTATGGAACATAGACATTAATTCAAACCTTACTTGTCTAGAAGTTTCAAAATAATCTTCTGGCTTTATTAAACCTGTAATACAAAATTCATATCCAACATATTTAAGGTTCGGGTTTAAATCTGTGACACCAACATATTTAAACGGCTCAACAGCTTCATCCTCTACTTTATAAAGATTCGAAGCCAATCTTTCATTACAATTAACACAAACTTCTTCTAACAATTCCTTAACTCTTGTAGGATCTTCCTGATAACTTACCGTAATCCGTTCAATTACGCGCATCCATCCTTTATTAAAATTTTGTATCGTCCTAATCTCTCCGTGTGGTATCGTAAGAAGTTTTCCTGACCATTCACGAATTTGCATAAAACGAATACTAATTTCCTCAATTGTTCCTGAATTTGTTCCGTTAAAAGTAACAAAATCGCCAACACGAAACTCTTTGTCCGCTAATCTCGCAAAGCCTAATATAACATCTTTTAACATCTGTTGTGCAGCAAAACCAATAACAACTCCCGCTATCCCTGCACCTGCAATGATACTTTTTATATCTACAAATTGGCTAATTAAATATATGATTAGACTGATGATAATGATATATCTAAAAATAGATCGAATCACACTTTGAATCGTTTGCTCTACCTCTTCATCAAAAAAGCTTGATTTCCTAAAAAACCAATCAATAATACGGTTGATTACAAAAGAGATAATGATTAAAACTAATGCAAATAGTAAAAATCTTAAAAGTAAAAACTCACGTACATAATTAAAAAATTCTTCAGTATACGTTAATAAACTCATCCATCCACACCCTTAACTAATGAAAATTTCATGAAAAACTAATTTATTGTCATACCTTTTGATTTCCTTAAAACTTGTTACACTTTCTTCTATAAATATACCCTTTTTCATTATCTAAAGGGAGATTACATTAGAATTTTTTTATACCCGACTTTATTTTATGACTGCGCTACATATCTCAAAAAAGGAAAATATTAACACAATACCAAATAGTTCATTTGTAAATATTTTGACTCGCGGGGGTTAACTAACAATGGGCTATATCGAAGAACTAAGAGAAGTTATTGGATCAAGACCACTCAATTTATCTGGCGTTGCTGTAGCTGTCTTCAATGAAAAAGAACAAATATTACTACAACAGAGACGAAGTGGTATTTGGGCTGTCCCTGGTGGATTCGTTGAACTTGGCGAATCAACGGAAGAAGCCGGAAGACGGGAAGTGCTTGAAGAAACAGGGATTGAAATAGGCTCTTTACAGTTAATAAGCGTATTTTCCGGAAAAGAATTTTTTGTAAAATTACCGAACGGAGATGAATTTTACCCTATAACAATCGCATATCTTTGCAAAGATATTACAGGTGGTACGTTAAAAGCTGATGGATTAGAATCATTACATGTACAATTTTTTGACTTAAATGGGTTACCAGAAAAAATTAGTCCGTTCATAAAAAAACTAATCGAGCGAAACCTCGTCTCAATTTAAACGAAAAAAGAGACCTTTTTAAAGGCCTCTTTTTTTCACTTCACTTCTGCATGTAAGCATGACTTAAAATGTCCAAGGGCAAATTCATGTCCTTGCTCATTAAAAGATGCAACCGCCTTTTCAAAAACAACAATTTTAAATCCTTTATTATAGGCGTCTACTGCTGTGTGAAGAACACAAATATCAGTACAAACACCTACAAGATGAACTTCTTCTATTCCTCTTTCTCTTAACTTCATCTCTAAGTTTGTTCCTGCAAATGCACTATATCGTGTTTTATCCATATAATATACATTCTCTGCATTTTTATATGTTTCGTACACATCTTGTAATTCACCAAACAAATCTCTTCCATTTGTACCAGCTATATTATGAGGCGGGAATAACTTTGATTCTGGATGATATACATCATTTTCATCGTGTTTATCGATTGCAAAGACAACATAATCCCCATTTTCAATATATTCTTTCGTTATATGGACAATTTCCTTCTCAATTTCTTGTCCTGGTTTCCCGCATGTTAAAGCACCTTTTTCAGCTACAAAATCATATGTATAATCAATATTAATAAGAGCTCGTTTCATAACCACTATCTCCCCTTCTCCTGTTTCACAGTAAACAATAGAAAATTTGTTATTACGACATCGTATGTACTATTCGACATTTCAAATGAAATACCTACATTTTTCATGTAAAACTTACCTTAACCTGAGTTTATCATATGATAGATAAACAATGGTAAAACAAATAGCTCCTATTAACAAATCATGAATTTGTTAATTGAGCGTAATTTGAGTCACCTCTTGGATCATAAACCAAATGACTGACATCGTTAAAATAATCAAGACGATACGAATACACCGATTCACATCTTCAGCCTCTTTCTCTATCATAGTAGAAACAAGTGATTTCTTCCTACTTAATCGTATTAGAAAACGAAACAAGTTATTCACTGTTACATCCTCTAGTATAAACAAAAAAGCACACTACTTTTTGAGTAATGTACTTTTTATTCTTCTTATGACGCTGGTTTTGTTTCGAATGTTGCTTGATTTAAACTAATAACCTTTCCTTTTGGATCATTGTTTTCATACTGAACTGCAGTAATCGTATGACTACCTGTCTCAAGTGTCTTTTCTTTTAATTGTACTGTTGTCTGTGTTGTACTAGTGACTTGATGTTTATCTGCATATACTTGATCTACAAATATAAATGTTTCTTTATCATTTTGAAAATTAGAAAGCTCTAATTCAACATGTTGAATTAAAGTATCCTTTTTGATGAATACAGTTGGTATATTGCCGTTTTCAGAAGTACCATCTGGTGTAATAACTTTTACTTTTCCTTCACCAACTGGTACTGCACCTTCAGGGAATACTACTATATTCTCATTACTTGCATTTACAACTCGTTCTTCCTGCTTTGATTGCGCATCCTCTTTTTCTTGTGGAGCACCGCAACCGGCTAATAACAATACAGACAATCCAGTGATTATGAATTTTTTCAAAATTCATCCCCCCTGTCATTTCATTATAATTTATTATACAAAAATAACTTTTAAATTTTAAGACTATTTTCAACACTTTCATGAACAAATAGAATCTTGCCCACGATTAATGTATCATACTTTCCTTAATAGAACATTAATTTTTTTTATGAAATAAATAGTAATTCCCTCTTATCTATCATTTTAGCCCAACAAATTAATTACATACCTGTCCAAAATAAAAAGACATTGTTCATTCAATGTCTTTTTATTTTAAGCTTTAAAAAACAAATGTTGTAATCTCATCTACTTCTTTTCTTGGAAGTTTCTTCGGCTTATCTTTCGGAAAACCGAGTGAAATAACCATATTTATTTGTTTTTCAGACTCAATTTGTAAATATTGTCGTAGTTCATCTTGAGCTAACAATACCGGTCCTGTCATTGGACAAGTACCCAGCCCTTTCGCATGTGCAGCCAACATTAAGTTTTGTGCCGCTAAACAGCTACTCTTAATTCCTTCTTCTTCCCAAACTGAATCTGGAACAAAAGCAATTGGATCAAATATCTTTTCGCGAAATTTTGATTCATATGGTGTTGCCAAACACACGATTAATACAGGTGCCTCTGAGAAAGCTGTTGCATATGGTCCAAATGAACGGGTAAGTAATTTCCCTGCTTTCTCTTCTCCGTTTTCTGCCGCTTTTGCCGCAAGTTTATGTAATGCATCCCAAGTCATTTGCTCAATTTCTTTAATTTTCTCTCGGTTCATAATGACCAAGAACTCCCAAGTTTGTGAGTTCGTATCACTCGGTGCATAACGAGCACAATCAATAATTTCTTTTATGTCACTAATGGATACTTCTTGTTCTGTGAACTTCCTAACACTTCGTCTACCGTGAATTACTTCTTTAAAATCTTCATAATTCATACATTAAATCCCCTTTTTACAACGTTTTCAAATCTTGTCCTATGTTTGAATTATATCATGAAAAAAAGCTGGAGGAATACCAGCTTTTTTCTTCAATATTAGTTCGTAACTTTAAATAAACGAATACTTTCTTCATATGCAACTTGGAGTTTCTTTGTAATTGGTCCTCTTTCGCCGGTTCTAAACTGTTCATCACCTATTTGAACGACTGGGAATATTTCTAGTGGTGTCGCTGTAAAGAAGCACTCATCAGCCTCATATACTTCTTGTAGTGAAAATTCTCGTTCTTCTACTTCAATATGTAACTCTTTCGCTAATGTAATAACGAAGTGACGTGTAATGCCGTGTAGAATGAAGTTGTCAGCCGGATGTGTAATCAATTTATTATTCTTCACCATAAAGAAATTTGAATGACACCCTTCAGTTACAATTCCATCTCGTACTAATATCGCTTCTTGATAGCCTTGTTCGTTTATTTTATTTTTAATCATAATATTAGGTAGCAGATTTAAAGATTTTATATGACAAAACTTCCACCGTATATCCTCTTCTACCGTAACTTTTATTCCCAGTTCCATAGCAGCAATTGGTCTTGGAAACGAAACAATATTTGCAAAATATGTTGGTTGCATATTTGACTCATATACATGATTACGTGCTTGAGCACCTCTTGATATTTGCAAATATACATTCCCATCTTCTTGAAATTGATTTTTTTCAATCATTTGATGCAACTCTTCCACTAACTCCTCCTTAGTAAAAGGTGGAATTAGTTTTATTTCTTCCATAGAATTAAAGAATCGTTCCAAATGTAGATCTAATAAATGTGGCTTCCCATCATATAGTCTGAATACCTCGTATATACCATCACCAAATTGAAAGCCTCTCTCCTCTAATGGAATCATCGGCTGTTCTTCCTTCGTATTTACAATTCTTCCGTTAAACAAAATCCAATCTTTATGAGTAGCTTTCATTCATTCCCACTCCTTTATTCCATAATTGATTTAATTGTACAACTTATCCACACTCAAAAGAAGGAATTTTCTGTATTTTCACAAATAAAAAAGTACATCACCCATTTAAGGTGATGTACTCGACCATTCATTTACTTTAAAAAATATTTTTCAATATCATCTAACATAAGGTTTGCAGCTACAATACCACCTGCTGTATTCCAAATCACTTCATCTACTTCGAATACTTTATTATCTTTAGAAGCCTGTAACTGCTTAAAGAGCGGATCTTCTGTCCATTCTTTCGCTAACGTGTTTCCTTCATTATTCTTATCCGCATCTTTATCAGATGTGAAATAGAATAAGTAGTCCCCGTCCATATTTGGAATTTGTTCTTTTGTAATTCCTTTTATCGCAAATTCATCTTTATCTTGTAATGGTGGTCGTTTAAATCCAATATCATTTAATACAACGCCTGAGAATGAATTTTTTTGATAAATACGAACATCACCTGGGACGAAGCGAATAATTGAAACTTTAGAGTTAATTTTATCACCTAATTGTTCTTTTATTCCTGCAATACGCTTTTTATAATCATTAAGAGCATTTTGCCCTTCTTTTTCTTTATTTACAGCTTTTGTATAAAGCGTAAAGTTTTCTTTCCAATCACCGCGCAATGTTTCAGCATATACTGTTGGCGCGATTTCTTTTAACTGCTCGTATATTTTTTCGTGACGCATTTTATTTCCAATAATTAAATCCGGCTGAAGCTTCATTACTGCCTCTAAATTAATGTCACGCTCAGTTCCTACTACTTTCGTATCTTTTAACTCATTCGCTAAATGAGGATACCATTCATCCCCAGCTCGTGGTTTTGTCGTTCCAACTGGCGTTACTCCAACAGTTAAAAGTGCCTCAGCACCCTCATTCGTTAAAACAACAACTCTTTTTGGTGTACCATTTACTGTCGTTTCGCCCATTGCATGCTTTATACTATATGAATCTTTTGCCTTTACTGATGTATCTTTATCTTTCTTCTCTTCTTCTTTACCGCAACCTGCAATTATGACCATTAATAACATAATGCAAAGTATAAGAATATTTTTAGTGCGTGTCATAAATCCCCCTAGTTGAAAATGATTTTCATTAACATTTAAAGATTAATGTATATCTCATACATTGTCAATAGATATATCAGAAAACTTTTTCAATATATATAATTTCGACCTCATTTTTATTCAAAATATTTTTGTACTTATTTGCTATTCACTTTTTAACCGTAACATGTGAAACATAAACGGACATAAGAAAGTAATTGTAATTCCAGTCAATGCATAACGTACATAATACATATCAGGTATTACTTTTTTTAGTATGAGCTGTATCATTAACATGAAACTAAGGCCTAAAACTGTTTTTACTACTTGTATTTTAAAATTATTATTTTCATTCATTTTAATGAAGTGATTCTCTAACATGATACCAATCGTAGAACCTGTCAAAACTCCAAGTAATTTTAAATTATCTATTTGGTCAGTCATAAAATACATAATGAGTGAAACTGCCAATACAATTCGTTGTAACAATATAAATTTCCTATCACTTAATTCCTCTGTTACTTTCGTATATAAATAAACAACTATGACACTAATTAAAACGGCACCTATTATATCACTGAGCCAATGTACACGTAAATATAGACGAGAAGTAGCAACCAATATTATAAAAATAATTCCAATGATCCAAATGATTCTCTTTTTACATAACATCATAAAAGAGCCCCAAAATGTTGTCGCTAACTGGACGTGTGTACTTGGAAAAGAATAACCTGCAGCTGATTTTTCATATAAAGCCTGAATTCCTTCGTATGTATACGGTCGCGGGATTTTCATGAATTCTTTTACCACTATCCCTATATACCCAGAGAAACAAAGCATAACAATCATATGAAATGCTTTTCTTTTAGAAACGCACCAATATAAAATCGAAATAATGACTAAATACAACGTTTCATTTGCAATACTAGATATAAGTTTAAAAAGTATTGTAAGCACACTTCCCTCCACACTGGTCATCCATTCAAGAAATAAAATATCCAAATTAAACATAAAAAAAACGAAACCTCCCCAAAATTTAATCCTGCTATTTGTCAGCACTTAAGATAAACTAGTTGATTAACATTTCAAATTTATACACCTACTTACGTTACAGATTAAGAACATATAGTACCACATACTAATAATAGATAATATGTTAAATCATCTAATTATTTTTATAAATTTTAATGAAATTTTGAGCTTTATATACAAAAATATCTGTATCTTGTTATCCACTTATTTATATTCCATGTCAAATTGCACCTCGTTGTTTTTTGATATATGGAACTACTATTAAATAAATCAGCATACGTATAACTTTCAAAACCATTACAATTACAAATAAAAAAACCGCCTTATGTAAGGCGGTTTCTATCATTGTGCTTTAACCAATTTAAAATAAATATATACGATTGATAGTGAATATAACGTATGCAAAATAAAAGAAATAAAAGGGCTATTCCAGTGCTACTATACAGCAAACCGAACTTAAAAAAAATATTTAAAAGCGGTGGAAAGTTCGTTATGTTTTGTAATGTAATAAGCATACAAAATAAAAGGAAAAACACAGGGGCATATTGTAATTCATACGGCTTTCTTTTCTTATTCATTCTTTTTCGAATGAACATATGGATTAGCTCTGCTACTATAAAACACCCTCCAATTAATACAAGACCAGAAGTCATCGTCATATATCCACCTGCCTTATATTTATCTCGCACAACTACTCATCGTTATATTTTCTTCACATATATTCCATCTTCTTCATTAAAACCAAAGCTCTCTATGAAATTTTTTGCTTGTTCTGTTAATTCCGTTTGTAATACCTTTATCTCTTTCACGTTTCTTTCTTTCATCATCGTTTCAAATGTAAAATACGTATTTGTCCCATAACCGTAACTTTGATAATCAAAGTGAATAATTAACTGCGATAAAATTGCACTCTCCTCTTGTACACTATAGTCTATTACACCAATATATGTATCATCAACTTTCACACAATACTGTACTTGATTCTCAGTTAAACTATGTGAGCGAAACATTTCTTTAACAACGCTTTCATTATCTACAGTTACTTTTTCAAACGTAATCATATGTTGTCCATCCTTTTACTATTATTGTATCAATAATACGTCCTATTTATGAAAAAAACCTTAAGACCATATGCGATCTTAAGGTTTTTCTAATTAAACTAAGCTATACGCACGTTTCGTTTCTTCATGGAACTTATTCGTATCGTATTTATGCTCAACATAAATTTGATGCCATACCATAAACGCAAGTACAGTCCAAATTTTACGGCTATAATCGCCTTTATCTGCACAATGTGCTTCCAGTAAGTTTAATACATACTGTTTGTCGATTAAATGCTCTGTTTTACTCTCGTTTATAATATTGATAGCCCAATCATGCATTTCGTCTTTTAACCAGTGACGAATTGGTACTGGGAATCCAAGTTTTTTACGATCTAATACGTGATCTGGAACGATTCCGCGTGCCGCTTCACGTAAAATAGCTTTCGTAGTTCCGTTAGCAATCTTAAATTCAGTTGGAATTTTAGATGCAACATCAAATACTTCTTTATCTAAGAACGGTACACGAAGTTCTAATGAGTTTGCCATTGTCATTTTATCAGCTTTTAATAAAATGTCACCGCGTAACCATGTGAACATGTCAATGTACTGCATTTTGCTTACATCATCATAATCTTTAATCTCGTTATACAATGGTTTCGTGATATCCATATAGTTAACACTTTCATTGTAATACTTCATTAATTCAACTTTCTCTTCTTCACGGAAGATTTTCGCGTTTCCATAGTAACGCTCTTCAATTGGCGTACATCCACGCTCTAGGAAGCTCTTTCCTTTAAATCCTTCTTTAAGAGCACCACTTAATGCTTTTAGAACGCTCTTACCTGGGCTAGGAATGTAAGAGAACATTTTTAGTGAGTTTGGCTCACGATAAATGTTATAACCACCAAATAGCTCGTCTGCACCTTCACCTGAAAGAACAACTGTTACATGCTTACGTGCTTCTTTTGCAACGAAGTACAATGGTACAGCTGCTGGATCTGCTAAAGGATCATCCATATGCCAAATGATTTTTGGGAACTCATCCATAAACTCTTTCGCTGAAATGAATACGTTATGGTTTTTAACGCCTAATTTCTCAGCAGTTTCTTTTGCAACATCAACTTCACTGAAACCACGTTGTTCAAAACCAATTGAGAATGTTAAAAGATTTGGATTCATTTCTCTTGCGATAGAAGCGATAATAGATGAATCGATACCACCAGATAAGAATGAACCTACTGGTACATCACTGCGCATATGCACTTTTACTGAATCATACAACACATCACGAATTGCTTGGATATGCTCCTCTTTCGTTGCGCTTGAAGCATTGAAATAAGGTTTCCAGTAGCGATGGATTTCCATCTCTTTACCGATTTCTTTTACGAAATAATGACCAGGCTCGATTTTATTAACATCAATTGTTAATGTTTCTGGCTCTGGACCATATTGGTACGTAAAGTAATGTTGTAGTGACGTTGGATTAACGCCTTTATCTTCCATCACATGCATAATACTTTTCTTCTCAGATGCGAAGAATGTAGTATCACCTTGTTGTGCGACGTATAAAGGTTTAATACCGAAGTGGTCACGTGCACCGAAAAGTTTCTTCTCTTCACGATCCCAAATCATAAATGCAAACATACCACGAAGATAGTCTACACATTTTTCTTTCATATGTGCATACAATGCAATGATAACTTCTGTATCAGATTGTGTTGCAAACGTTGCACCTTTTTCAAGTAACATTTCACGTAATTCTACATAGTTGTAAATTTCACCATTAAAAATAATTACATATCGATCATTTTCATAAGTTAGCGGCTGATGTCCTGCCTCTAAGTCAATGATGCTTAAACGGCGGAAGCCAAATTGTACATGTTCATCACGAAAATATCCTTCGTCATCTGGACCACGGTGGAAAATCATCGTGTTCATATTTTCAAATTGATGTTTTTCTGTTTCTGAAAACTCTCTAGGGTTTTCACATAAACATCCTACAAAACCACACATACTTCTTACCCTCTTTCAGTTTTCATTCTGTCTATATACTACTATATCAACCCTATTTATACTAGCATAATCAATTGAATATGGCGACCAAAAACTATAAAAAAATCACTCCATTTCACATTTTTAACAATTTTTTATGAAAACATGAAAACTAGGCAATCACCTTTCTCCGCTTTTGTCATATGATATTGCAAATTGATTTCTAGGAGGGAATACCATGAGTGAAGAAAAAAAAGACTCTTCTCGCCCACCGGTTCGCAATTATTTAAAGCAAATTGATGATTTCTTCGAGCAAACACCACTTCGCAATGTAATCGCTGATTTAAATCATTTTTTCCAAAAAGGAAATCGTTTATTAACATTCCCCGTAGATTTATATGAAGTTGGTGAAGAACTCGTTGTTACAGCTGAACTACCAGGTATACAAAAAGAACAAATTCAAATTGAAATACAAAGTGAATACTTAAAAGTCTCTGTAAAAGAAGAGATACTTGAAGAGGTCGAGGAAGAAACATCTCATAACTATTATCGCCGAGAACGTTCCATTTCAGAAGCATCAAGATTGATTAAATTACCGTACTCAATTAATAAAAAAGCAGCGAAAGCTTCGTATCAAAACGGCGTGTTAGAAATTCGGGCACCAAAACTTCCACAACAACATGACATTTTATCCATAGACTAATGTAAAAAAAGAAGGGTGCTATGCACCCTTCTTTTTAATCCACTAATCTCTTCATATCACGTATAATGTCTTCGTACGGCGTATTACTAATACCACTATACTTTTTCATTACTTTTCCGTTTTGATCAATTAAATAAAATGATGTACCATGTATAACTTGACCATCCTCAGGTTTATCTACAAGTGATTGGAAATTATCTTTTGAAAACTTTGTAATATCTTCTAATGAATAACCCGTTAATAAATTCCAGTTACTAGTATCCTCTGTAAACTTTTGAATGAAAGCCTTCAAATTCTCCGGCTTATCAAGGTCTGGATCTACACTAAACGAAACAAACTGAACGTCTAATTTCTCTTCTTTGGCCATCTTTTGCAGTTTTGCCATATTGGCAGTCATTGGCGGACAAACTGTTTGGCAATTTGTGAACATAAAATCAGCAACCCAAACTTTCCCTTTTAAATCTTTTGTACCAAATGACTTTCCATCTTGATTTGTAAATTGGAAAGTTTCTAAATCCCAATTCAATGGTTTACGAAGCTTTGAACCCGATCCACTACATCCAGCAAGTACAAAGAGACAAAATACAACCATAAGACCAATTATTTTTTGATAACGCTTCATTTATAAACCTCTTTTCTCTATCCTAAATTTAAATAGGTTATGTTTATCATAACAAAAGTTAACACTACGAGAAAATTGTTTACTACATTTGTTCACGAAATCGTACGAATTTACGTATGTTACTTCTTTATTTCAAGCCAATTACTAGACAAAATTTATTTTTTTACTATTATTTCTCTAAATAGAAGTTGCAAAACTAATTTTATTGTTACTTTTGTAAACGCATCCCCCTATTTTTTAACAATTCCTTAAACATTCATCCATGTTATACACTGTATTCCTTAACAACATTTCGGTACAATACAATTACAACGATTTTAAATGAGGTGATGTTCATGACAAAACGTTATGAAAACATGGATAATGTGAGTACAAAAAAATCAATTCGTTCCTTTATACGTTGGCGAAAAGAACGAAAACAAAATAAAAAGGATTTTTCTTTTTTAGTAGAACAATCACCTGTTAAACAAAGTAAATTCCTACAAAACAACTTTGAAAAGACGTCTGTAACTTGGATTGGTCATTCCACATTCCTTATCCAAACGAATGGGCTGAATATATTAACAGATCCAGTATGGGCTACTAAATTAAAATTAGTTCCAAGACTTACTGAACCTGGTCTTTCTATACAAGAACTACCTAAAATTGATATTGTCCTCATTTCACACGGTCATTATGATCATTTAGATTTTTCATCGCTTCGCCAGCTAAATGATGATGTTTTATACCTTGTACCTATTGGACTGAAAAAACTATTTACTCGCAAAAAATTTACTCGTGTAGAAGAGTATAATTGGTGGGAAAACACGATCATTAATGATGTTTCCTTTCACTTCGTACCTGCTCAGCACTGGACGAGAAGATCCTTATTTGATATGAATACATCTCACTGGGGTGGATGGATTATTAATAATGAACTAACGAAAGAAACCGTTTATTTTTGTGGTGACAGTGGCTATTTCCAAGGTTTCAAAGAAATTGGCAGACGCTTTTCAATTGATATTGCCCTTATGCCAATTGGCGCTTATGAACCAGAGTGGTTTATGAAAGCATCTCATGTTTCACCTGAAGAGGCAGTGCAAGCTTATTTAGATTTAAACGCTACACACTTTATACCGATGCATTACGGAGCTTTTGCCCTCGCCGATGAAACACCCCGCGAGGCAGTAACAAGGCTTCGAAATAATTGGAATTTACGTATGTTACCGTGGGAACAACTGCATGTACTCTTTTTAGGCCAAACCTTTACTTATAATAACGCAACAAACGGTAAGCAAGTAAATGAAAAAATTGAAACATTACACGTATAACGTAACTACTTATTTTCTATATCCAACATACACTATAGAAAATCATAAAGTAAAACTTTAATCAGTGGGTGTTTTCTATGAATGAATATTTACAGACTCGCTATATCATTAGCGGGAGTGCCTGTATAACCCTTCTTATTTCTTACTTTCTATTCACATAAAAAAAGCTACTTGAAAATTCATTTCAAGTAGCTTTTTTATTACTCTGCTAAATACATAAATCCAATTGCACCCGGACCTGTATGAGTACTAATAATAGGCGTTGTAAAGAAAATTTCTGATTGAGCAAATCCACTCACTTTTTCAACAGCCGCTTTTACATTTTCAGCTAAAGGAATTGCTTTCGCATGCGGAATTGCAACAGCTTTTACAACTTTTCCAGCTGTATCTTCCTCAAATAACTTAGCTAACGTTTTTACAATTTGACCTTGGCTACGCACTTTCGTTACAGGGTTATAAACACCATCTTCAAGGCTAGCAATTGGCTTTATATTAAGTAGCGAACCGATAAACGCTTTTCCTTTACCGATACGCCCACCCTTCACTAAATTTTCTAATGTATCTACTACTACATATAAACGAGTATTCTTTCTCACTTCATCTACACGTTTTAAAATTTCTTCTAGTGAGCGTCCTTCATTTGCCATTTTTGCAGCTTCTATTACTTGATATGCTAAAGCATGTGTAATAAATTGAGAATCAACAACTGTTACTTTTGTGTCGGTCATTGATGCAGCACTATTGGCAGTTGCCACAGTACCACTCATTCCACTTGTCATATGAATGGAAAGTACTTCACTTCCATCTTCACCTAACTTGTCATACATTTCTACAAATGTACCCATTGCCGGTTGTGATGTTTTTGGTAATTCCTCTGATTTGATCATTTCTTCAATAAATTCATCAGGTTGTAAATCAACGCGATCTAAATATGTTTGTCCATTTACAGAGATTGATAATGGTAGCACATGAATGCCATACTTTTCGATTACATCCTGCGTTAAATCTGCAGTTGAATCTGTTACAATTTTAATTTTTTGCATATTATATTCTTCCCTTTCCAATACGCTCTCCTTGTTATTATACTAGCATTCCCTGTGCTTTCAACAATTTCGAACAAATTTCACCAAATTAATTATATTTTTATACCTAAAATGAAAAAGACAGAGTTTACTAACCCTGTCCGTACTCTGTATCATGCATTTTTTTCAAGGGTATTTGTTTTATATACATTTAAATAATCATTCCACTTCAAACAATTTTGCAAATATTCACGGAAAGAATACGAAAATCTTGGGTGCTTTTGTTTTTGAATTTTTGCAATAAATAATTGAAGACGAGACTGAATTAGAAACGATAATGGATGCTGTGCCTGTAGGACAGGGATTTCGAATATTTTAATACAATCCCCTGTTGAATGAGTGAAATAAAAACTTTTCGTAATCACAATATCAATCCTCTTTTTCATTGGATTTTTGAACTTCCTCTACTTTACGCTAAAACACGTTGTTTAAAGTGGAGACTTCTATGAATACAAAAGTATCCTTAGTCAATCCCTGTAGTCCTTTTGGTTAGAAGATTTATACTCTATTCATCCTCCGTCCTAAATATCCGATCAGACAGGAATCCCGTTATCCGTATATTGCTTAATAATTTTAGTATAAACTTAGCAAAGTGCAAAGTTTGTCTAAATTTTGGAGATTCTATAATTTTTTTCTTCTATATATTGTATACGTTTATGTCTAAAGTATAACAAATAAATAAAAAAAGTGCCTTTATAACGAGGCACTTTTCGACTGTATTTCTCCTTCTCTTTTCTTTTTCCGCTTACTGACAATCTTTGATAAAGCGATACTAATTTCATAAATACAAATAAGTGGTACCGCTACTAAACTATGTGATAAAAAATCCGGCGGTGATATACACGATGCAATGATAATCAATGCTACGTAAGCATACCTTCTTATTTTTATTAGCAATTCCGCCGTTAACAGTCCAATACTCGTTAAAAACATGACAACTACAGGTAATTCAAAAATTACAGCAAATGGAACTGTTAAATTAAGAACAAAATGAAAATACTTTTCTGTCGTAAACATCGTATTAAACATTTCATTACCTATCGTAGTTAAAAAATGAAATAAAAACGGCATTACAACGAAATATCCAAAACATAAACCTGCAATAAATAATATAGACAATACCGGTATATACATTACTGTCATTTTTTGTTCATTTGGATGTAAACCCGGTTTTACAAATAACCAAATTTGTATAGCAGCAAAAGGAATTGTACAAACGATAGCAAATACTGTAGCAATCGAGAAAAAAATCCATAATACATCACTTGGACCGAGAACAGTTAATTTCATTGGTAAATCTTTTACTAGCCAAAAATAAATATCCTTCGTAAAAGTAAATCCGATAATTAAAAATAGAACAAAGGATAGTACTGTATATATTACTCGTTTGCGAAGCTCAACAATATGTTCTACTACGCTCATTTCCCGATCTTCCATCTCGTTCACCACACTTTATTTATCCATTTCGAGGAAAATTCATTACATTTTTTCTTTCTTTTCCTTCTCTTGAAATGCATCATCAGTCAATTCTTTCGTTGATTTTTTGAATTCTTTTAACGTTTCCCCTAAAGCCTTTCCGATTTCTGGCAATTTTTTCGGCCCAAACAAAATGAGTACAGCTACTAAAATTAAAATTAATCCTGGAAAGCCAATATTTGAAAACATTTCTCCATCCCCTTTATTAGTAGATTCCTTGTCCTACTATTGCATAATTTTATTTTGTCAAAAAAGTTTGAAAACGTCAACAAATCCATTGCCTTTTGTCAAAAAAATTCAAAAATATAATCAATTATACAAATTTCATTTTCTATTGCCCTTGTGTATGATATGGTAAGGGAAATGGCATATTATTTTATGATAGTAGAAAGGATTTGTATTATGACTGAAAAAATGACACGAATGACGCATTTTGTGAAAGAAGAAATTGCAAATGCAATTACACATGGTATCGGTGCCATTTTAAGCATCCCTGCCTTAATTATATTAATTATTCATGCCTCTAAGCATGGTACCGCATCTGCTGTAGTTGCATTTACGGTTTATGGTGTAAGCATGTTTTTACTGTACTTGTTTTCGACCTTGTTACATAGCATTCATCATCCAAAAGTAGAAAAATTATTTACTATACTTGATCACTCAGCCATTTATTTATTAATCGCTGGCACATATACTCCTTTTTTACTTATTACGCTTCGCGGACCATTAGGCTGGACGTTACTCGCTATTATATGGACACTAGCACTCGGAGGTATCATCTTCAAAATTTTCTTTGTACGTCGCTTTATTAAGGCATCAACATTATGCTATATCATAATGGGATGGCTCATAATCGTTGCTATTAAACCACTTTATGAAAATCTAACTGGACATGGTTTTTCACTACTTTTAGCAGGTGGAATTTTATATTCTGTAGGGGCTATATTCTTCCTTTGGGAAAAGTTACCTTTCAATCATGCCATTTGGCATCTTTTCGTTTTAGGTGGTAGTGCGATGATGTTCTTCTGCGTACTCTTTTATGTCTTACCTACAGCATAAAAAAGGTTTCAGCTTATATTAAGCTGAAACCTTTTTTATTACTTATGTAATTGTGATGCGATAACATCCTGTGTATGCTTCGTTAATTCTTTAATATCCATATTCGCATACTCTTCAGGTGTAATCGGCTTAGAAATTGTTACTGTTGCATGAGCTGGTTTCATACGGTTTCCATTCGCTTCAAACATTTTATATGTACCATCTAACGTTACAGGTAAGATTGCTACACCTGACTTTACTGCAAGGTGAAAACTCCCAGCCTTAAACTCTCCAATTTCGCCACCCTTACTTCTCGTCCCTTCTGGGAAGATTACGATAGAATGCCCGTTCTTTAACAGCTCAATTCCATCTTTAATCGCTTGAAGAGATTGACGACGATCATTACGAACCATAAATACACAATTCATAAGTTCCATCCAAGTTGGTACAACTGGAAACTTCTTAATCTCTGCTTTTGAAACAAATCCAATTGGTTTATTTAAGTAACCTAGTAAAACAGGAATATCCATATTACTCTGATGATTACTTACAACTAGTACCGGCTTATCTTTTGGAACATTTTCCAGACCATTTACTTCAATTGCCCCACCAGCTACACGTACCATTTTCTTACCAAACCAATTTGTCGTTTTATACACAACATTATCTTTTTCTTGTGGCGACATCGTATTTACTTGTCTTTTCAGACGCCACATTCTCGGTGTAATCGCAATTACGATTAAAATTAAATAAAAGATTTTAAAAAACGTTTGAATCATACAGAACCCCCACCTATTATCATTCCGACCTTCATTATACTAGACAAACGAAGGAAAAAGAAGAAAAAATGTCCAAACAGCAAGTGCTTGGACATTTTTAAGTATTCTATATTAGAAACGTTTTGCTAATTCACGAGCATTAGCAATTGCTGCTTCTTTAATTTCTGGTGCTTTTTCAGGGTTTGCATTCATACCTTCAACTGCAATGTATTCAGTTTCATTTACACCGATGAATCCTAATACTGTTTTTAAGTGATTGCGGCCGAAGTCTACAGCTGCGTATGCTCCTTCAGAATAAACGCCACCTGTTGCTTGAATGTGAAGTGCTTTTTTGCCTTCTAATAAGCCAACTGGACCATTTTCAGTATACTTGAATGTTTTACCTGCGATTGCTAAGTTATCTAAGTATGCTTTTACTACTGGTGGATAGCTAAAGTTCCACATTGGAGTTACGAATACATAACGATCTGCATGCATAAATGTTTCTAAGTTTGTGTTCATTGCTGCAACTTTTTGTTGTTGAACTTCAGTTAAAGTTTCAAAACCTTCACCTGCTGCAAATTTACCCCAAGCAGCGAATACATCTGCATCGATTGCTGGGACTGTAGTGTTGAATAAATCAATTGTTACAACTTCGTCTTGTGGATGTTCGTTTTTATAAGCCTCGATGAAAGCTTCCCCTACTGCCACTCCGAAAGAACCTTCTGCTGAATTTGGATTTGCTGTAATAAATAGTACTTTTGTCATTGTATTCTCTCCCTTTTACACATTTTATCTTTAATTTGAGATTTATATTTCGAAAGTAAATAACTTACCTTATGTAAGTATAATACAAAAAGTTATGTTCAATGTCAATAAAAAAT
Source organism: Bacillus sp. AR2-1 (assembly GCF_008368755.1). Classification (NCBI taxonomy): domain Bacteria; kingdom Bacillati; phylum Bacillota; class Bacilli; order Caryophanales; family Bacillaceae; genus Bacillus; species Bacillus sp. AR2-1. Next base: position 48,516 of record NZ_QORY01000014.1, on the reverse strand, counting down.
AGCTACTTTTTTTTCGTAAGTTAATAAACACTATCTTTTCAATACGTTTTGGTGAAACAAAAAACTACCTCCACATTCCATGGAGATAGTCTTCATCATTTTCTATTTTTGAAACACATGTTTCACTTTTTCAGCTGGAATATTACTTCCGCCTCTACCTTTTACATCTTCAATCATCATTGTAATGACCATATCTGGTGAATTCAAATCAAATGCAGCGAACCAGCCTAGTTCTTTTCCTTCGGCCTCTTTCGATACTTTTAATTCCGCTGTCCCTGTTTTTCCAGCAAGAGTCATTCCATCAATTTTAGCAATTTTCCCTGTACCGTCTGGATCATTAATTACTTTCGTCATAGCAGTTTTTAATATATCCTGATTTCCTTTAGAAATTACATTTTCTTTCCAAGCTTTTGGTTGTTTATCTGTTTTAATAATATACGGTGATGGAATCGTTCCATCATTTACAATTGGCGCATACGTTAAAGCTAAATGAAGAGGAGTCATTAATACTTGTCCTTGTCCATATCCTGTATCTGCCATTTGAATATCATTTTTAATACCATCATTTGCGATTTTAGAAGCTGGGAATCCATATTCAATTGTTAATTTCTCATCGAATCCGAATTTTTTCGCTTCACTCATAAACTTGTCTTTTCCGATTTTCAAAGCTTCTTGTGCGAAATAAATATTATCCGAGTATTTCATCGCCTTATCCAAATCAATCGGATTTGCATCTTTCACACGTGTTACATAATAATTACCCCAAGAAGAATCTTTTGTCCATTTTAATCCTTCAATTTTCAACTCTTCTTTTGGATCAATCGTTTTCGTTTCAAGACCAATTGCAGCTGTAATAGGCTTAAATACAGATCCTGGAACTGATAATTGTGTAAATCGATTCGTCATCGGTTTTTTCGGATCATTATTCCATGCTTCGCGTTGTGCCTTCGATGTCCCTCGTGCAATTATATTAGGATCATATGCTGGACTACTTACTAGTGCAATTGTTTCTCCACTTTTCGGATTAATTGCTGCACTTGAACCAGCTTCGCCCTTCATTTCATTATACGTTTTTTCTTGAACAGCACTATCAATAGTTAAAGTTACATTTTCTCCATCAACAGCATCTGTTTTTGCTAAATTTTTAATTTCTTTTCCTTGCGCATCTTCTACAAAGACACGGCCACCTTTTTTACCGCGTAGCTTTTCCTCTAATACTTGCTCTAAACCGGCTTTACCAACTGGATCATCAGCTTGATAGCCTTTCTTTTGTAGCGTTTTTAAATCTTCAGCATTTACCTTTCCAATATAACCAGTCAGATGAGCTGCCGCTTCCCCTAACGGATATGTACGAACATTTACAGGTTTTGTTGAAACACCTGGTAAATCAATGTACGTATTTTGCGTTGCCCCCTCAGGCAAAATTCCAATTGGTACGAGATACCCTGGTTTTACCCATTTAGCAGCTAGTTTTTGATCAATTTCTTCTACAGACATATTTAATAACTTCGCTACTGTCTCTTTCGTTTGCGGAGCAGTATCGTCTAATTTTTCTGGAACTATTCCAATTTCAGAAGCTTTCCCATTCGTTGCAAGACCTTTTCCATTACGATCGTATATTTCACCACGTTTTGGCTCTGTCGTTTGCATACGCACTTTACTATCTTTTGTCATACCTGGGAATATAAAATCAGGAGTCCAATCTATTTTCCAAGATTCTTTATCTCCATCTTTTTCTTTCACCATTTTTGCTTCATGGGCAAAATTGATTTTACCACCGACTGTATCCATACTTACTTTAAAAGGAACAGGACCTTCATCTTTTTTATCTTCTTTTACTTCTCCTGCTTCTACTTTTAAGTTTTTCACTTCAATGCCAGAATAAATTTTTTCATATTTCTCAGTGAACTCTTTCTTCGAAATATCTTTTTTTGCCTTTTCTGATAACTGATCATACATTTCTGCAAATTTTTGTTTATTCCATGCTTTTGTATATGTATCAAACGCTTCTTGTGGTTTTTCTTCTTTACCGCATCCAACTAACATGAACGTTAAGCAAAGAAAAAGAATCCCCCATATCTTTCTCAATCAATTCTCCTCCTCTTTCTATATGAATACTTTTGAAAATTTTAGCATTTTTACATGCTAGATTTCATTATAGCACTATTGAATATCATCTATAAACTTATATTATTGAATACAAATAAAAAGATTGATGTGAATTTCACATCAATCCTTATTATTATTGTTGTTTCTCATATACATGATAATAGTACGTATACGGATTCTTTTCATCCGTTAAACCTTTTTCAACAAAAACTTCTTTCCAATTTGTCATATCCATTTCTGGAAAGAATGTATCACCTTCAAATGCGTAGTGGATTTTTGTTATATATAACTTGTCTACGTAAGGTAAAAAGAGATCATAAATTTGCGCTCCACCAAAAATAAAAATCTCCTCTTCATTTTTGCATAGTTCAAACACTTCCTCTACAGAATGTGCTACTTCACAACCTTCAACATGATACCCTTCATTACGAGTTACAATAATATTACGTCTTCCAGGCAGTGGTCTACCAATCGCTTCGTAGTTCTTTCTGCCCATAATAAGTGAATGGCCCATCGTTGTTTTCTTTACATACTGCAATTCACTTGGTAAACGCCAAGGTAAATTATTATCTTTGCCAATTACTCTATTCTCGTCCATTGCGACCATAAATGAAACAATCATTTTTTCATCTCCTCTACAATTATACTGCAACCGGTGCTTTAATTGCTGGGTGTGGATCATATCCTTCAATCGTTAAATCTTCCATTTCAAAATCGAATACAGATTTCACATCTGGATTTAATGTAAGTTTCGGGAATGGACGTGGTTCACGTGCCAATTGCTTTTCTACTTGTTCAAAATGATTCGTATAAATGTGTGCATCTCCAATTGTATGAACAAATTCTCCCACTTCAAGACCACATTCATGTGCAATTAAATGTGTTAGCAGTGAATAACTTGCAATGTTAAATGGAATTCCAAGGAATATGTCACCACTTCTTTGATATAGCTGACAAGAAAGTTTGCCCTCTGCTACATAAAATTGGAATAGCGTATGACAAGGCGGTAATGCCATACTTGGTACATCTTCAGGATTCCAAGCAGAAACAATAAGGCGACGGGAGTCTGGCGTTTTTTTAATCATTTCAATTACATCTTTTAATTGATCAAGTGTCTCACCAGCTGTCGTTTTCCAAGCACGCCACTGCTTTCCGTATACGTCACCTAAATAACCATATTTATTTGAGAAATCATCATCTTCTAAAACGTTCTTTTTAAACAATTCCATTTGCTCATCGTACTGTACTTTAAATTCCTCATCTTGTTGTGAGCGAAGACCGAAATCAGTCATATCAGGACCAGTATACTCATCGCTTTCTACCCAGCTCTTAAATGCCCATTCATTCCAAATATTATTATTATGCTGCAATAAATAACGAATATTTGTATCACCTTTCATAAACCAAAGCAGTTCACTTGCTACAAGGCGAAACGGCACTCTCTTTGTCGTTAATAAAGGAAAACCTTTACTTAGATCAAAACGCATTTGATATCCAAATACAGATACAGTGCCTGTCCCTGTACGATCTTCTTTCTTCGTACCATGCTCCATTACATGGCGGCATAAATTTAAGTATTCATATTCAGCTTGTTTCATATGTAGTAAAACCTTCTTTCAATCTTATATGAAATTTATCATAACATGAAAAACAGTGAATTAAATAATCCTAATGAATAAAAAATATTTCTATATAAACAGAATTCTACTTCAATATATTTTTACAAAATGTAAATTTATAATCGCCTGATCCTAAATCCCTTCCAACGTCATGTTCTGTTTTCCAATTTGTTTCGTCTATCCGTAATGTAGCGCTTGTATTAGTTGGTACAGAAATATGTAAAAAGGCTTGTTCCTTTTCTACCCGCCACTCAATCTTAATTTCTCCATAAGCTGTCTCACGTTTTACTTTAACCCATTCTATATTCGAATCAAAATGTGGTTGTACATAAAAATGTTTATATGCAGGTTTTATTTCATCCACTTCTAATCCAACAATATATCGGTATATCCATTCAACGATAGAACCATATGCATAATGATTGTAAGAATTCATACTATCATTCCAAAGTGTTCCATCCTCTTTCACGCCATCCCAATGTTCCCAAATCGTTGTGGCCCCTTTTTTCACTTGGTATAACCATGATGGATAATCTTCATGAAATAGCAGCTTACAAGCAAGATCATGACGTTTAAACTTGCTTAATATTAAATTCAAATACGGTGTTCCTATAAAACCTGTTGTTAAATGATTTTTATTTTCTTTTAACAGCTCAATTAAGCGATTAAATACTTTCTCCTTCACATCATCTTTCACTAGTTCAAAAAGAAGTACTAATATGTGGGCTGTTTGTGTATTTGAAATTAACCTACCATTTGGTGTAACGAATTCATTTTGAAATGCTTGAACAATATTCCCATGTAACTCTGCATATAACTTAGCATCTGTATTTTTACCTAAAATCTCAGCGATTCTTCGTAAAAGCGATGTAGAATACGCATAATAAGCTGTCGCAATAAAATGCTTGTCTGTTCCGCCTTCATATACATCTGGTTTCGTATCTAATGCGAGCCAATCCCCTAAATGATAGCCTGTATCCCATAAATACTCGTTCTCACCTTGTGAACGTATGTAATCTATATACTTCTTCATACTGTCATATCGTTCTTTTAAAATCGATACATCTCCGTAATGTAAATAATGAACCCATGGGCATATAATTGCTGCATCGCCCCAACCACCAGAAGTATGTAAATCAAAATCCGCTCTTTTCCCAAAAGCATCTGGAATAACTAAAGGCACAGCTCCATTAACATTTTGATCTAATGATAAATCTTGGAGCCACTTCTTAAAGAACAATTGTACATTCATAAATTGCGTAGCTGTCCCAATGAACATTTGTGCATCTCCGGTCCATCCAAGTCGATCATCTCGCTGCGGACAATCTGTTGGCACATCAAAAAAGTTCCCTCTTTGAGACCATTCCACATTATGATGAAGTTGATTGATTAATGGATTAGACGTTTTAAATTCAGTCGCTTTTTCCATATCCGTATGTAATACAACCCCTTCAAAATCTGCTATTTGAGGCGGCTGGGTTAATCCACTTATTTTCACATACCTAAAGCCTTGATATGTAAAATGAGGTTCAAACCTTTCCTCTTCTTCTCCTTTTGCTATATACACTATTTTTTGTTTTGCCTTTCGGAGATTTCCGGTGTAAAAACTACCGTCTTTATTCAATATTTCAGCATGATGCAATTCTATCTTTTGGCCAATATAAACATGACGGACTGTAAATTGAACCCAACCTACCATATTTTGCCCCATATCAATGAGCCATTCGTGATTCGGTAGTTTTGAAATAGAAATCGGTTTAATAATTTTCATTTTACGAATTGCTTCGTTTTCTTGCGCAACAATTATTTGTTTGGAATGCTCAATTACTTCAACATCTTCTAGCTCTTGATCACTTTCTTCTAGTCTAGCGTCATAAACCTCTCCTTCATAAATTTCCGAATACAAAATTGGGCTTGGCGTTACCTTCCATGTTTCATCCGTTACAATTTTTTCTTTCGTTCCATCTTCATACGTTATATGTAATTGAGCAATTATTGCTCGTCTTTTCCCGTAATAATTACGCACATGATGCATGGTAAGTGGTCCCTTATACCATCCATTACCTAGCAGAACCGAAATAGTATTGTGCTCACCCTTTAATAAATGCGTTATATCATACGTTTGATACAGTACTCTCTTATCATAACTTGTCCATCCGGGGGTAAAATAACAATCTCCAATACGCTCACCATTTATAGAAGCCTCGTATAATCCTAAACTTGTGATATATAAACGTGCTTTTTTAACTAGTTTTTTAATAGAAAAACTTTTATGAAAAGACATAACTTGCGTGCGCTCTTTTTTCGCAGCAATCCAGTTCCCGCTCCAGTTATCTTGCCCTAGTAATCCAGTCTCCCAAAATGCTACTTCTGACCAAGATGATTCTTCTCCGTAATTATCCCATACCTTTACTCGGTAAAAATAACGCGTTTCTGCTCTGTATGAAAATGAATTGATTGGTATATGTAAGCTTTGACCTGTTTCTACTTTTCGGGAATCAAACATTATAATTTCAAAATCTCTATCTTTCGCAACCTGCAATTGATAAGCAAGTTGTTTTACATTTCGGTTACTCGACTCAAGTTGCCAACTCAATGTAACAACTTTTGAATCTATACCAATTGGATTTTTTTTATTATCGCAAAGCATTCTCTTTATTGTTAGCACACTTCTTCACCATCTTTTCTAAAACTTAATTTAAATTAATTATAATAAAAATAAAATTCTAAATAAATAATAATTTCATTCATTCTTACAAAATTATTAACTTTCCATATTTATAAAGGTTTTCATTTTCTATTACCGAAAGTATAGTGCGGTAGAACAAAATTTATATTTGGAGGTTTGAAGTATGTCTAAAATTGAAACGCCTGTTATGACTTCTTTACAAACAACGGTTGAAAAAATGATGAAGGATTTAAACGTGCCTGGAGCTGCTATAGCTGTTATAAAAGATGGTGAAGTCATTATTTCAGAAGGATTTGGCTATCGTAATATAGAGACAAAAGAGGCTGTTACACCGAATACTCGGTTCGCAATCGGTTCCTCAACGAAAGCTTTTGGTACACTTTCATTAAGCTTGTTAGCACAACAAAATAAGTTTAATTGGGATACTCCTGTCCAGACTTATATACCCAACTTCTCTTTATCTGAACTACTTGCTAGCTCACAAGTTACCGGACGAGATTTAGCTTCTCATTGAACTGGTGTAAGCCGTCATGAGGCTCTTTGGTATAGCTCTTCCTTATCTCGAAAAGATCTCGTTGAAAAAATAAAATATTTACCACTTGATGCTCCGTTTCGTACAGCATTTCTTTATAACAACTTAATGTATGCGACAATTAGTTATATTGTAGAAAACATTACGAATCAAACATGGGAACAATATGTTGCAGAACATATTTTAGAGCCTTTAAATATGGATCAAACAAACTTCTCTGTTACAGACTCACAAAATACAGATGATTATGCATTACCTTACGTTGAAAATGACGGTAAACTAAAAGAAGTTCCATTCCATAACATCGATACAGTCGGCGCTGCTGGGTGTATTAATTCTACAATTGAAGATATGGCAAATTGGGTCCTTCTTCACTTAAACGAAGGGAAATTTGGAGATCATGAATTAATCTCCTCTGAATTATTACAACAAATGTATACACCACATAATTCCATTCCAGATCAACCAGTTTTATCACTTCCGGAATCTCCATTAAATAGTTACGGTCTTGGTTGGTTTATTAGCGCTTACCGTGGTAATAAGGTAATTCATCATGGCGGTAATATTGATGGGTTTTCAGCACTTGTTTCATTCATACCAACAGAAAACATAGGCCTTGTTATTTTAACGAATGCTGGAGGCACATTACTACCTACTTATCTCGCTAATCAAATTTATGACGAACTACTTGAATTAGAATCCATTGATTGGCATAAACGTGCTGTAGAAGATACTGAAAAAATGAAGGAAATGATGAAAGAAGCAACTGAATCCATTCCTGAACAAATTAAAGGGACTACACCTTCTCACAAGTTAGAGGATTATACCGGTACTTTCGAGCATCCTGCATATGGAACATTACAAGTATACAAACGAGATGATTCGTTATATGTACAATTTATGGAGATGGATATTCAATTAGCTCATCATCATTACGACATCTTCTCTGCAAAAGTTGATTTATTCCAAATGAAAATGAGTTTATTATTCGCTTATGAAATGAATGTAAGTGGTGAATTCCCATCCCTTCAGTTACATGTACCAGCTATGTTAAGTACGCAGCCGCTTGTATTTAAGAAAATCAAATAAATATTTTAATAGAGGGAAGATAACACTTCCCTCTATTCCCCTTTTCTCTATGCAAAAAAAGGATAATACGTAAAGGATACAGAATTCTATTATTCAACTAATTAAATTATCAGGAGGAAAAGCTGTGTACACAGAAATTTTCAAAGAAATTGTTTCGATTACTCATCACGATTATTCAGGTTGTATAGATAAGAAAGGATGGGACGATCCTACTACATATTTACAGACAGTCGAGAAACTAGAGAAACAAGGAGAACTAACACCAGTACAATTTACTGAAATTGTACGTGATTACTTACTAGATTTTAAAGATAATCATATGTTTTTTAAAGTGCACTCTAACAATCAACCTCTTAACAGTATTGGCTTCCAGGTGAAAAGATACGAAGACCGCCTATATATTACATCCACTTCACATGAAGTAAGAGTGAAAAAAGGACAGTCAATCTTAGCATTAGATAATATGAAAATTCCTGAGCTATTAATAAAATATAAGAAATATTTAAATGAGAATACATATGAACGCGAAAAATGGGATTATGTTTTATTACAATCATCAACTTGTACACTTATAAATGAAGATGGCGTAATCGAAACCATTACTTTACAAAAGTATAAACAAAATGAATACACGCCTATTTATTCATTTAAACAGCATAATAAAGACACACTCTTAATTACTTTGACTGATTTCACATCACGTACAATTATATTTTCTAAATGAAAATCATCGTGTTGAAACCGATTTGGGCGGTTCTTTAAATATATTTCATTTTCATCTATAAACTTTATGATTTTATCATCATTTTTTATTTTTATTCCACATGTTTTATATGCCTCTACATATTTTCGATGTTTTTCCATTGCTCTTTCATACCATGGAAGGATATCCTTAGGAGCTTCATATGTATGCATTTTTGCTAAATCTTTTCCTGCTTCTATACCAATATCATATTGTTCTTTTGGTGTATATGTAGGCAATAGCTTCTTCGCATCTTCCCCTTCTAAATATGAAAAAATGCCATAGCATAAACCTTCTTCTGCCAACAAACCCATTTCAATTGGTTTTTGTGCTTGCACACTACGGTTTTGCATTTCATTTAAAATTTGAAACTCTATTTTCTTTCTTTCATACTCTTTTATATCGCCTGTCCGTAATAAATATTTTTCGTTATTCGCACTCGTAATTATATATTTCTTATCCGGTGAGAAACCTTTGGAGATTTCTTCAATATTAACTGCATCGTTTACTATTTGTATATTGTTTTGCCACGCTGTAATTGTTTTCATTTTTATTCCCCTTGCATTTCTACATTTGATGTATACGCTACTTCTACAATAAACCCATTCGGATCGTAAAAAGAAATGGATTCCTCCAAATTTGCTACCCAAAATTCAATATGATGAATACCTGCTCCAAGTATATTCATATTAAGAATACGCCCCTTGTACTACTTGTACAATTTCCATCGGTGTATTGACCATATAATCTGGTGCATCTTTTTTCACTGTTTCAATAACATCATACCCCCAAGATACCCAAATTACGTTCACCCCAGCCTTTTTACATGCTGCTACATCTCGCTGTTCGTCACCGACGTATAACATATCTTTCTCTGTTATTTTTTTCGATTTTAAAAATCTTTTTATCATTTTATCTTTACCGAACAAATTTTTAGAACAATATACCTCTTGTATATTTTCTATATCATTATTGTGTAAAAATGCCCGAATATGCTCTTCTGAGTTAGAAGATATAACGGCAATTCCGTATCCTTTTTTATGCAGTTCATCTAATACATCCTTCATCCCATGAAACAAAATAAGATCTTTTATAGCGGGTTGATACAATTTATAAAACTCCAGCGCTAATATCGGTAGTTTATACAATGGTACATCAAGTTGTTTACATCTCTCTGGCATCGTTAATTTACGCAAATACTCAATTTCTTCTTCCCTTACCGTTTTATATCCGTGCTTTTCAGCAATTTGATTATAAATTGGTACAAATATATTTTGTGAATCTACTAATGTGCCATCAAAGTCAAAAACAATATATTTTTGCATTCCCATACTCCCTTACTTCTTTTTTCCTAAACCTATTTTATTCAACAATATAGTTGCCTTACCCTTCTATAAGCATAAAAAAGAACAAGATTTTCTCTTGTTCTTTTTAAGAAAGCCACTTTGGCGGTATATTCGTATTCCAATAAATATTCCCTAATTCATGGTGTCCTGAGTACCCATCATCAAAACGGTGATAGTGGAAATTAAAATAATAACCATCTTGCGGTGGATGATCTCTTCTTACATGAAATCGCAATAAGTCATTTCCTGATTTCGTGTCATACACATGAAAAATCTTTTCATTATTTCCGCCAGCTGGTCTTTGAGAAATCGCTAATGATTGCAATGACTCCTCTGGCACATCACTTGCAAGCTCAGCAATTGCCTCTTCAATTTTCGGTAATATTACATCTTTAAACTCATCTTCAATTACTGGACCAATTTTAGTGCCAAACTTTTGCATCGACTGCTTCTCTGCCTCTTGCATTGCGTACGTAATAAAAGTATCAGTGGTTAACCTGTCATTCGTTTCTTCATATGTATAGGACGTACTCTCCAAATTTTGTTGCCCAGCTGTGCTCGTAGGCTTGTCCGCAGCTTTGGCATTATCAAGCAATATGGAAGGAGGCGTCACTAAACCAAATGTAAATACGGTAATTAATGCGACTAAGGTTTTTCTAAACCAATTTGGCATGTATGTTCCCTCCCCTTTCACTCATTATGTTTTATATAACGGTTGTTCCTTCTATTATACAAAATGATTGTAATTTTTGCACTTTACAATTTTGTTAACGTTCACATATTTTTCACTTGAATATGAAATTGTAAGATTTCATACAATATAAATACAACAACAATGAGGAGGCAATCAGATGACTTTAGATGTCATGTATTCCGCCGCAAGCATACTCGTTTTAGTATATTTTCTTTATCAATGTGTAACAGATTAAAAAAAGAGCCGTTTTTCGGCTCTTTTTCTATGGTAAAAATACAATCCAACCAATCCATATTATAAAAATAACCCCGGCAATTACAGCTGGTAATAAATAAAAATGAGAAAGGATAACTATTCCATACAAAAGGAGTACTGGAAGTAATAAATAGCGATCTGCCTTCCATCTTAACAATAGTAATTTTCCTTCATCACAATATAAATGAAGAAACATTTTTTTCGTAAATTCATTCCAATAATCGCGCGCAAAACGAGAAATTGCAACTAAAGTAAATGCAAGAATAATAGCTGCAATCCACCTCGGACTCATGATAATACTTACAGTACTTAAACATCCAATTTGAATATAAAATATTCGTGCACTACTTGTACGGAAAAATTCTTTTAAAAAGGATTCAACAATACGAGAATCCTTTTTCTTCCCTAAAAACTTTTTAGAACGTGGAAACATCCACGGCTTTTTATTCGAACTACTCGGTTTAGCCGCATGACCACCAACTTACATAATCCCACTTGTCCAGCGCATACTTTCTTCTTTCTCTTTCTCAACTTCTTTAAAAAAGCAATTTTTATAATTTAGTTTTTCTTTTATCAATACGATGATTAATAAAACTGCTAGACCGATACATAGTATAGAATAAAAGGAATTTTTATAAATAAGAAACAGACTCAATCCAAAAAAGGATAGACTTATAGAAAACATCACATTTTTTACAATCCATAGTAACCATCGTTTCCCCACACGTATATGAATAAATCTCGTTAACAACGACAACATAAATCGAAATGCAGTAAAGAATAGCCAAAATAATACGATTTGTACCTTCGTCACTCCAATACTTTTCATCAACACTGGTAACATAGCAACTACTACCACTACATTCGTTATCGCTATTCGAATTAACGTATATGTCATGCCATACTGGATTAACTTTTGCATGTGAGCGGGATAAGAAATTAAAAATAAACTATCCGCTTGTTCAAAAAATGAACGTACTCCCCTTGCATATGTCATCACATAAAATGCGAGTAAACCTAATCCGAAATAAACTGTCTCTCCCGTCGATAGTTCTTCTATCCATAGTGCACGATAATAAATCCCTATAAATATAAGTGCTGGAATAATAATATATAGCGCAACCGTCCAATCAGTTATAGAACGTATGGACTTCCATTTACGATGGAGTTCATGACGCAATCTTTTATAAAATTGTTGTTTAATCATGCTGTTCACGCCTTACGATTACATCAAAACAGTCTAATAATGAACTTCCTGGCATTTCCGCTAACGTTTGGATAGATTCTAAATGTCCATCTGCGACTAATGTACCTTGTGAAATGAGTAAAAATCTCTCACAAATTCTTTCAGCTGTATCTAATACGTGCGTACAAAGTAAAATTCCTGCGCCACGTTCTTTCTCTTTATATAAATAACTTAAAAACTCTTTCGTAGCTACTGGATCTAAACCGATAAAAGGTTCATCAATGATATAAAAATCTGGTTCAGTTAAAAACGCCAAAATGAGCATCGATTTTTGTTTCATTCCTTTTGAAAACTTTGATAAATACTCATGTTTATGTTTATCCATTCGAAACATATGTAATAACTCGTCCGCTTTCCTTTTCCAGCTTCCTACCTCATTCTCACGAGCAGCCATTAATAGTTCAATATGTTCCCATAGCGTTAAATAATCATAATATGTCGGATGCTCCGGCACATATGCATAAGGGTTCTTTTTTTCACCGAATGATATTTCACCATTCATATTTACAAGTAAACCGAGCATCGTTTTAATCGTCGTACTTTTCCCAGCACCATTCGCACCAATAAGTGCAACTAATTCACCTTTTTCAATCGAAAAGGCAATATCATGAATTGTCTTTTCCGCTAAATCATATCCTGCAGAGCGAATATTTACTGCTAACATACATTCCCCTTCTTTCCATTTCCAATACAAACAAGGAAAAGAATAACATACAACTATCTATATATCATTATAAAATATTTATTTTTATAGCAGGAAAAAATTTTTTTTAACAGAATAATAAATGTTTGATTACATTTTATTGGAGTTGATTATATGTCTTTTCAAATTCGCGAAGCTACGATAGACGATATAGATGCACTTTGTTCTTTAACAACAGAATTAAAAGGTTCCTCTATTTCCTATGAAGATATGAACAACCGATTACGATTCGTAAAAATGAGTCCTTTTGATTTTTTATATGTTTATGAAGAAGAAGACACTATATATGGATTACTTGGGTTTCGTATACGTGAAAATTTAGAAGATATAACTCGTTATGGAGAAATTTCAATTATTAGCGTTGATTCTACAATACGACGAAAAGGCATTGGACAAGTATTAATGGATTATGCAGAGCAATTAGCAAAGACACATAATTGTATCGGTACATGGCTAGTCAGTGGAACAAAAAGAGTAGAAGCACATCCTTTTTACAAAAAATTAGGATATGAAGTAAATGGATATCGATTTGTAAAACATTTTTAAACTACTTATACATGGAAAGGACTAAAACTATGACAAACATCGAAGCTATTTTTATTGATCGTGACGGTACAATTGGTGGTGACACTACAATACATTATCCAGGTTCTTTTACATTATTTCCTTTTACAAAAGCAGCTCTGCAAAAACTAAAATCTCGTAATATAAAAATTTTCTCTTTCACAAATCAACCAGGTATCGCGGATGGGATAGCAACTGTAGCGGATTTTGCACAAGAATTAAAAGGGTTCGGCTTTGATGATATTTACGTATGTCCTCATAAACACGGTGATGGTTGTGAATGCCGAAAACCAAGTACAGGTATGCTGCTGCAAGCAGCAGAAAAACATGGGCTTGATTTAACAAAATGCGCTGTAATTGGTGATCGCTGGACTGATATCGTTGCAGGAGCAACTGTAGATGCGACGACGATATTAGTTCGAACAGGCGCTGGACATGATGCTTTACATACGTACCGAGACAAATGGGCACATATTGAGCCAAACTACATTGCAGAAAACTTTGAAGATGCTACAAATTGGGTTTTAAATCAACTATAATCATATAAAAAGAGACGTTTTCACAATGAAAACGTCTCTTTTTATATGATTTTTTTAAAACGTTAATTCATAATGGAAATAACGATTATCTCTCAAATATCCATTTTCAGCATATAATCGCTGTGCTGATAAATTATCGATCTCTGTTTGTAATTTTACACCTTTTGCACCATTTTCTAAGGCAAATTCTTTAGCAGCTTCTAATAATTTTTTACCTGTTCCTGCTCCGCGCTTAGTGGCTTGTATAAATAAATCATTTAAAATCCATAATTCTTTCATCGAAATGGAAGAAAATGATGGATATAATTGCGTGAACCCAATATATTCACCGTCTTCAACTGCTACGAAAATAACGGATTCTTTTCTCTCGATTCGATTTCGCAAAAATACTTTTGCTCCTTCTATATCGGAATCTTGTCTATAAAACATACGATAGTTATTAAAAACTGATGCTAGTCCATCTAAATCTGCAATTGTTGCCTCATATATTCTCATTTTACTCCATTCCCCTTCCAATACTGTCTCATTATATCCGTTGCCCATTTAGGCTGTACAATTTCTTCTTTCGGCATAAACTCTTTCATTATCGGCTTTATATCCAATATAGGTGTGCCATCAATAGCATCTAACCCCTCAACAATAATTGATTTACCTTCTCTTTTGATCACCTTTACAATTGTTGCTCCTATGCGATTCGGGCGATTTTTCCCGCGCTGTGCAAAAATGCCTACTTTAGGATAATCTTGATTATTTCTAGGATGTCTAGCAAAATATTGAATTTGTTCATCAGCTACTTTATGAAAGTAAAAAACAACTTCAATGTGAGAAAAATCTTCAATCCCTTGTATACTTTCCTCTGTATATATTTCAGTTAAAGTAATATAAGATCTTACTTCTCCCCACTCATCATCTTTTATTTCCTTTCTTTCATTATGTACAAATGCGATTGGCTGAACTGAAAACATACGCATCCCCCTACAATGTAACCACTTACATTATAAAATATTTTCTGAATTTTTTCCACAAACACGCACTAGGTTACATAATATAATTATAATCTATTTTGTAAAGCGAAATTAACTGCTTCAACTGCATGTATATAAGTTGTGTCGAATATCGGAATTGATACGTCTTCCTGTTTTATTAATAATCCTATTTCTGTACAACCTAATATGATTCCTTGTGCCCCTTCTTGTACTAGCTCTTCTATAACTCTTTTATAATACTCTCTAGATTGGGATGTTATCATTCCTAAACATAATTCTGTATATATTACTTCGTTTACCTTATCTCTAGCTTTTTCTGATGGAACCATTACTTTTATATGATTTTCTTCTATGCGTAATTTATAAAAGTCTTGCTCCATTGTATATTTAGTTCCAAGTAAACCAACCTTTTGAATATCTTTCCTTTTAATTTCTTTTGCAGTTGCATCAGCGATATGTAAGACTGGAATATGAATATTCTCCTTTATTTTCTCAACTACTTTATGCATTGTATTGGTGCAAATAATTATAAAATCTGCTCCTCCACTCTGTAACGAATATGCTGCATTTCCTAATATTTCTCCTGCTCCATCCCAATCCCCGTTAGACTGAAAGCGTTCAATCTCTTCAAAGTCCACACTATTAATCATACATTTTGCTGAATGTAACCCTCCTAATCTCACTTTTATTTCTTCATTTATAATCCGATAATATTCAGAAGTTGATTCCCAACTCATGCCACCAATTAAACCTATTGTTTTCATTACACACAACCCACCTTATACTGGTTTTTAAAACTAATCATAACATTTTATTATGTATATTATACATAATAAAATAAGACTTTACGTTTGTAATATAAAGTCTTATTTTAACTATTTCCAAGGAAATTTTATAATAATATTCTGAAATTAATTATCTAATGTTTTTATAGAATCTTCATATTGATAATGAAAACTCTCTCGATACAACTGTTTAATTTCATCATACGATGGCACACGTGGATTATTTGCTGGACTTCCACTTGTAATTGCATCTGATGCCATTTTAGAAATAGCTTTTTCAAATTCAACTTCACCAATTCCGTATTCTTTTAAATTTGGAATACGAAGATCAAAACAAAGTTTTTTTATTTCCCTCAGCGTGTAGTCGGCTACTTCTTCATCACAATAGGAATACAAATCTTTATTTAAACAACGTCCGATTTCAGCTAGTTTTTTTACTGCACTAACTTTTGTATAATCTAAAACTGTAGGTAATAGTATTGCATTCGATATACCATGTGGTACATGAAATAACGCCCCTACTGGCCTGGACATTCCATGAACTAGCGTAACAGATGCATTTGAAAATGCGATTCCAGCTTGTAAGGACGCAATCATCATCGCTTCTCTTGCCTCCATATTCTCTCCATCTTCATATGCAATACGTAAATATTTCATAATACTTTCAATTGCGGAAAGTGCAAGTACATCGGTAAGTGATTGTGAAACTTTAGAAATATATGCTTCGACTGCATGACATAATGCATCTATCCCTGTTGCTGCTGTAATATGAGGTGGTACCGAACACGTTAAAACCGGGTCAATAATCGCTACTTGCGGGATAAAACTCGGATGTTTCATCATCATTTTTACATCTGTTCGTTTATTCGTAATTACTGCTACACTTGTTACTTCCGATCCAGTACCAGAAGTTGTTGGGATTGCAATTAGTGGTAGCGGATCATTGTCTATTTCTATATCCTTTTGGACATAATCTTCCACTTCTCCACCATTTGTATATAACACCGCAACTGCTTTCGCTGCAT
This sequence comes from Bacillus sp. AR2-1, assembly GCF_008368755.1. NCBI lineage: Bacteria > Bacillati > Bacillota > Bacilli > Caryophanales > Bacillaceae > Bacillus > Bacillus sp. AR2-1. The sequence goes on along the minus strand of NZ_QORY01000014.1, from coordinate 31,593 downwards.
CAATACAACTTCCACCGCCAATACCAATAATAAAATCACACTTTCCTTCTTTACAAATAGTTAACGCTTCTAACACGTGTATATTTGTAGGCTCAGCATTTACTTTATTATATGTAATAACAGTAATACCTTTCGTATTTAATTGTTGTATACACCTCTCAACATATCCTAAATTCTCCATAATTGTATCCGTAACTATAAACGCTCTTTTCCCAAAATTCTTAGATTGTTCCCCCAGCTTTTCAAGCGAATTTCTTCCATATAATACAGACTTCGGCATACGAAACTCAGCAACTTCTTGCAAGTACTCCACCCCTTCTTCCCCTAATTAATGTTTTAGTTTATAAAATATCGACTTAATAAATTCCTGTTACAGTGTAGAATGCAATAACTAAAAACACAGCAACCGTTTTCAAAACTGTAATGGCAAAAATATCTTTATATGACTGTTTATGTGTTAAACCCGTGACTGTAAGAATAGTAATAATAGCCCCGTTATGTGGTAATGTATCCATTCCCCCTGATGCCATTGACACGATACGATGCATTACTTCTAATGGAATATCAAATTGATTGGCCGCTGCAATAAACTTATCTCCCATCGCACTTAAAACAATTCCCATTCCTCCTGATGCAGAACCTGTAATTCCAGCTAAAATATTCGTCGTTACTGCTCCGTTCACAAGAGGATTTGTGAATGTGGCAGAAATGCCATCTCTCATAATCGCGAAGCCTGGAAGTGCTGCGATGACACCACCGAATCCAAACTCAGCTCCTGTATTCATCGTTGCAAGTAGCGCTCCACCAATACTTGTATTCAATCCAGCTTGAAATCCTGTTACTACTCGTTTCCAATACAGTAATAACGTTGTTACAATACCTATTATAAGTGCCAATTCTACTGACCAAATTCCAACTACTGCACTTAATTCTACTTTTCCAAATGCTTTCATACCAATTGCAGAAAAATCAAAACCATTCGGATACCACTTCGGTATCATAATAGTAAAAACTTTATTCATTACACCTACTAAAATAAGTGGTATAAAAGCAATCACTTGTTGTACTCTTGTAATTTCAATGCTTTTCAGTAATGGCATATCTTTTTGTTCTACTTGCAAAGAAGCTGCCATTTCAGTATCTCCATCGTTAAAACCAAAATACCCTTCTCCTACTGCCTTCGCCTTCTTACGTCTACTCTCTAAATATAGTAAGCCTAACGTCAGTACAAAAATTGCCCCTACAATACCAAGTATCGGCGCAGCATAAATGTCCGTTTTAAAAAATGTTGTAGGTATTACGTTTTGAATTTGTGGTGATCCAGGTAGCGCATCCATTGTAAACGTAACTGCTCCAAGTACAATCGTTCCAGGGATTAAACGCTTCGGAATATTCGCTTGTCGAAACAGCTTAGCTGCGAACGGATAAACAGCAAACACTACTACATACACACTAACACCGCTATACGTTAAGATAGCACCCATTAATACAATCGCTAATATCGTACGTTTTTCACCAACTAACTCTATAATTGTCTTTGCAATCGAATCTGCAATTCCTGACATTTCTACTACTTTCCCAAATATTGCCCCAAGTAAAAATACAGGGAAATATAGTTTAATAAAACCTACCATTTTCTCCATAAAGATATTCGAAAAGAAAGGTAATACAAAACTAGGCTCTGTCAAAAATACCGCAAATAATGCAAATATCGGCGCAAATAAAATAACAGAAAACCCTCTATATGCTACAAACATTAGTAAACTAAGTGCTAATAATATAATAACTAGCTCCAATTATACCCCCTCCATTAAACAGAAAATTCAAACTTTTATAGATACACTTCTACTAATCTTTCGATTCTGACATCCCTCCTCTTATTCATACAAATTTTTCATGCTAAAAATGTCTAATTATAAGTATTCGATTACATATGAAAAATCCCTTTAAACATAAAGTGAAACTTTAATCAGTGGGGGTTTTGTTCATCCCCCACTGATTATTAGTTGAACCAATCGGACGTTTACGGACAGTTGATCCCCACCTAACTTCTTTGCTCCAACTGAATTTTGAGGTGGGAGTTTTACTGTCCGTTAACGCGGGATAAACGATTTCATCGTCATACGTTATAAAGGGATTGTTAGTCTCTATATTTACTTCTTTACCAAACTATTTTCTACACAAAAATGATGAAGTTCTTTTACATCATTTACTATATGAGTCGCACCAACTTCAGTCAATTCTGTTTTACTACCATAACCGTATAAAACGCCAATTGAAGCAATTCCATTATGATTCGCACCGATTATATCGTGCTTTCTATCTCCAATCATAACAATGTCTTCTTTACTAAATTCTTCATTTGTTTGTAAAAGATGAGAAATAATTTCTTCTTTTTTTATTCTCGTACCATCTAAATTACTTCCAATGATACTTTCGAAATAATTCGTTAGTTGAAAATGATCTAGTACTTGTTTTGCAAATACAGTAGGTTTTGAAGTTGCTATAAATAAACGATTTCCGGTATCTTTTAATTGTTTTAAAAGATTTGGAATACCCTCGTAAACATTATTTTCTAACAATCCACGCTGCTTTACATACTCTCTGAAATAAAAAACAGCTCGTTCAACTTCTCCTTCATTCATATTGTATCTCTCTACGAATGATTGCTGGATGGATGGACCAATAAATGAATCTAACTCGCTTACATGTAGTTCTTCAATTCCAAGCTTCTTTAATGCATACAATACTGAATTTACAATTCCTTCTTTCGGATCCGTCAATGTTCCATCTAAATCAAATAGAAATGTTGTATACAAATTTAATCCCCCGCTCCTATTTACTTTACATATTATATAGAAGGCTTTTTCGTGCCTACCTTTTACTATACTACCATTATTTATCTTTTCTAAAAATTTTTTCTTCTATGTCACATACTTTCAGTTACAAAAAAACGATACATATGATAAAGTAAAAAAGTTACAATTATTTTAATAGAAACTGGTGAATCTAATGTCAATAACGTTAATTGTTATAATGGTTTTCACAATTGTTATTCACGCGGTTGAAACAAGCTCTTATAGTATTCGATTAGCTGGTGTACGTTTAAAGAAAATCGCTGTTGCATTATCCGTTGTAGGAATTGTATTACTCATTTCAAGAACGTCAAACTTACTACAAGCCTTTTTACTCAGTGGAATTGTTGACGAAGCTAAACGAGATGCTTCTATTGATTTAGAGCATATAATACGTCTTGTATTATTATCGGCTTCTATTGGTACTTTACTTGCGATTATACTGTATCCAACTTTGACCAAACTATTTGGATATGTCATTCAAAACTTTGAAACAGACGGTTCTTTCATTCGAATGATGAAAACAAATAACATTCAAAAATTAAAATACACAAAAAAATATGTACGCTTTCCAAAATTAGAAATGATTCATAGACTGCGTATCGGCGGTATTCCAAAACGTATTATGCTTATTAATATGTTTGCTACTGCTATTTATACAGCTGGTGTTCTTTCAGCCCTATATGCTTCTTTTTTACTTCCAGCTTACGCGACAAAAGCTACTACAGCTTCTGGACTTATTAATGGTTTTGCTACTATTTTATTAACAGTACTGCTCGATCCACGTATCGCTCTTTTAACAGAGCGAGCCCTTCAATCAGAAGAAGGTGCAGAAGCAATGAGTAAAATGTATGGTTGGCTAATGATTTCTAGACTTTTTGGTACGCTATTAGCACAACTATTATTCATACCAGGTGCTTACTGGATCACTTGGATTATTAAATTGATGAATTAGTCCTCAATTAAAAAGTAGGTGGGATAGCAAATGACTATACAAACAGAGCAAGATATAATTCGCTTAATTGAAAACGACGAATGGATGATGAACGTATTACAAATGGCAAAATCACTAGAGCTACCTGATTGGTGGATTTGTGCCGGGTTTGTTCGCTCTAAAATTTGGGATACTTTACATGACTACGAAATACGAACGGCCACACCAGATATTGATGTCATTTATTTCGATCAATTACATACAGATGATGTATATGAGCAATCACTAGAGAAAGCACTGGTAAATATGGATGCTTCTATACCTTGGTCAGTAAAAAATCAAGCTCGTATGCATGTAGTGAATAATATGCCACCGTACTCTTCTTCCGTTGATGCTATTTCTAGGTTTCCTGAAACAGCGACCGCTTTAGGAGTTACGCTTGACGAACTAAACAACGTCATATTAACAGCCCCATGTGGTATTGAAGATGTTCTTTCCTTACAAGTGAGACCAACAGCTCATTTTCTTGAAACAAAAGAACGTATACATATGTACAAAAACAGAGTTATTAAAAAGAATTGGCAAAGTAAATGGCCAAACATAACAATCACATATCCAGAAATTTAGAAAGGGTGCTTCTCATTTATAGAAGCACCCTTTTCTTCATTTCAAAAAATGCATGACTGTTTCTGCAAATCTATCTGCTTCTTCATAATGCGGTGTATGACCACTCTCTTCGAATACAATACAATCCCCATTTTGAGCATCTTTATTAAACGTTTCAATTTGTTTTTCACACGTTACTACATCATGTTTTCCTACAATTAATAACATTGGATTTTGTACATCTTTTATTTTTCGTAATAATGAAGTATGAACTGTTCCTTCTAATTTTAATCTATCAAAATGAATCTTAGAGCGTTTTGAAAATACTTCCCACTCATCATCACTATATAAACTCTCATCTGTCTCATCTTCCTTATAATTGTAAATCTCCATTCTTTTTTCTTTTAATTCATCGCTTAATCTTATATAGGCTTCTAGCAACTCTTCTGAAGTAGCATTGCTAGATGAATAAGTAAGGGACTCTTCTGCTACTTCTTCTTTTCCATACTTTTTTAATAAATGCCCTGTCTTTTGTAACAAAGCTTTACTTGTTAATGCAAAATCGAAAGTTGGCGCTTCAAATATGATTTTCTCTATTGAACTTGGATATATCGACGCATATAACAATGCTACATATCCACCGAAAGAATGTCCAATGACAGACCATTTCTCAATTTGTAATACTTTTTTTAGTTCCTCACAGTCTTCAATCAAATCATGTAATCCAAAAGCTTCGTCCTCAGTAATTTCTTCTGAGCGACAAACACCTCTTTGATCTATCATTATTACATATAAAGAATCTTTTAAACGTTCCGCTTGATGAAATGAAAAATCATAGCAACTTTCTCCTGGTCCACCATGCAAGTATAGGACTGGTTTATTTTTAAGATTTCCATACGTTTCAACGTATAGCTTTTTCCCTCTAATGTTCATGTATTTCCCTGTTCCCATCAAATTCGCCTTTATAATCATCACCTTCTTTTTTACTGAATATTATAACATCCTAGATTAAATAATCCCTATTACATTTAAAAAGACGATGATTATTGCAAGTGGCGCTACAAATCGAAGTAAAAACGCCCAACAAGTAAATACTTTCTTTCCATAATTTCCACCTACAAAAAACTCTGCTTCTAGCACCTTCTTTTCCATTTTGAATGAAACGAAAATACTAATAAATAGTGCTCCAAGTGGCATTAATATATTACTAGATAAGAAGTCTACTGCATCAAAAATATTCTTTCCGAAAATCGTAATATCACTCCATATTCCAAATGATAACGCGGATGGTATACCTACTAAGAAAATGCCGAAACCGATTATCCATGATAATTTCGTTCTCTTTTCTTGTTCACCATTTGCTAATGCTGAAACAACTGTCTCTAGTAGAGAAAATGCCGATGTTAATGTTGCAAATGTAAATAGTGCAAGAAATACTGTTAAGAACAACCCACCGAATGGAATTTGACTAAATACAGATGGTAATACGATAAATAGTAATCCAGGCCCTTCTGTCGGCTCCATTCCTAATGAAAATACGGCCGGAAAGATAGCAAGACCTGCAAATAATGAAACAAATAAATTCAATCCAACAATTGTAACTGCTGATTTTGGTAAACTTTCTTTTTTATTTAAATACGAGCTATAGGTAACCATAATCGAAATCCCGATACTAATCGCAAAAAATGATTGTCCCATCGCGAATAAAATACTTTCTGAAGTAATCTTTGAGAAGTCTGGTTGTAAGAAAAACTTCACACCTTGTATTGCATTATCAAGTGTTAATGAACGAATAATAAGAGCAACAAATAAAACGAACAATGCTGGCAACATATATTTACTTGCTTTTTCAATTCCATTTTGTACACCCTTTGATACAACCCAAATCGTAATGAACATAAAAGTGAAATGTCCCATAATCGCCCAAGCGGGATTTCCAATTGTTTCAGTAAATAATGCTCCATAATTTTGTCCCGGAGTAATAAGTTGTCCCGTTACTCCTCTGAATAAATAAATTAACACCCATCCACCTACAACACTATAAAACGAAAGTAGTATAAAACATGTTCCAACGCCAAGGCGTCCAATCCAGTGCCATCCTGTATTAGGTGCGATACTTTTAAATGCTCCAACTGCTTGTTTCTGCGTACTGCGTCCAATCATAAATTCAGCTATAAGTAGTGGTAGTCCAATTAATACAGTAAATAATATAAAGATTAAAAAGAATGCTCCTCCCCCACTCTTCCCAGCGATATAAGGAAACTTCCATATTGCGCCAAGTCCAATTGCTGATCCTGCTGCAGCCATTATAAAACCTAATTTCGAAGTCCATTGCTCCGTCTGTTTCATCTTATTTTCCTCCTAATTAAATTACTTTATATAAATAATTAAATTTTATAAACCAATCCGAATAAACCCTCCATTTCTATTTCCATAAAATAAAAAAATGGCTCAACGTCTCTATATAAAGAGACGCTAAGCCATTTACTTAACGCGGTACCACCCTTATTGATTCCATTATGAATCCACCTTAGTAGTAATCGTTTGATTACAAACCTAATATCGAAGGTTAACCGTTAAGATTTACTAAGAATGTGATTCCGTTCCACCTTACTGCTCCTAGGCGAGTTCAGGATGTTATTTGACTATGTCACACCAACCCATAGCTCTCTGTACAAATATACGACCTTACTACTCCTATTCAACACATTTTAATATTTAGAATATATTTTCTTTTGAAATTAATATGAAGTATATCGGTTATATTTATAACTGTCAAGGGATATATTAAAATTTGATGAGAAAATGCGGAATTTTCTTCCCCTATTATTAAGGGATAAGTCTTGTACAGTCCCTTGGAAAAGCACTCGCCTCTCGTACATTTGTTAATTCTAATAGTTTGTATACAACTCTCTCTAATCCAATTCCAAAACCACCATGCGGGGGACAACCGTATCTGAATGTATTTAAATAAGATTGAAATGTATCTGGATGTAATCCTTTTTCTTTAAAAGAAGCAAGTAACATTTCATAATCATGAATTCGCTGTGCCCCTGATGTTATTTCTAATCCCTTATATAATAAGTCAAATGAATCAGTAATAGATGAATTCTCTTTATTCGGCATCGTATACATTGGCCTAGCTTCTTTCGGATAATGTGTAATGAAAACTAACTCACTCTTATATGTTTCCTTCACATATTTGCCTAGTAGCTTTTCACCTTCTGTATCTAAATCCCCAATTGGCGACTCTTTCCGGTATTTATTTTTCAAAATTTCTTGCGCTTGTAACAATGTAATTTTCGGTATTTCTGTAATAACAGGTACTTCTATTTGTAATAGTTGTAGTTCTTTTTCACAGTTTTTTGCTACTTGTTGAAACATATATCGTAAAACATCCGTTTCTAATTGCATCACTTCATAAAAATCATGAATAAATCCAAATTCTACGTCTAACGATATATATTCATTCAAATGACGGGAAGAATTATGATGTTCCGCTCTGTAAACAGGTGCAACTTCAAAAACACGTTCTAACCCTCCAGCTACCATCATCTGTTTATAAAACTGTGGTGATTGTGCTAAATAAGCTTCTTTTTGAAAGTATGGAAGCTTAAAAACATTCGCTCCTCCTTCTGCCCCTTGCGAAACAATTTTCGGAGTAAATATACGTGTGAAATCGTTCTCTATAAGAAATTCACTAAAGCTCTGAACGAGTGTAGATTTCACTTTAAATATCGCCGCGGTTCTCTCATGTCTTAATGATAATACCCGCTCATTCAGTAGTTGATCTAAACCAACTTGTAACTTCTTTTTATTTATTTCAAACGGAAGTGGTTCTGCTCCATTTAATATTTTCACTTCGTGAGCAAGCACTTCGACCCCTAACTCTGTTTTCGAAGTCTCAACAATTTCACCAACGACTTGAACGACACTTTCCACATCTACCTTATATCCAGCTAACTCATTTTCTAATACACATTGCATAACTCCTGATCGATCCCTTATTAATAAAAAACTAACATTACCTAGATGACGAATCTTTTTTACCCATCCTTGAAGTAATACAACCTTGCCGCCTTGCTCCGTACATTCTTTTGTGAGTGAACGCTTTATTATTGACTCCATTACATTTCCCTCCAGTAATTTTATATTTATTTACGTTATTGTTGTTGTCATCGTCATCATCCACGGTCACTCACCTCCTTTCAAAGAATACAAAAATCCGCCCCTATAAATAGGGACGGATTGTTCCGCGGTACCACCCAAATTGTCATAATGACCATCTTAGCCCTGATAACGGTAGGTACCGTTTGCTTTTACTAATTATCACGTTCAAAGCAACACTCACAGGTGTCTTTCCATCATGCGGTATCGCAATCTTCTCAGCAACCGATTGCTCTCTGTAGACCTTTACATCATGTACTTTTCCTGATCCTCACTTTTTATATTTACAGAGTATTCTATCTCTTTGTTTTATAAAACGCAAGCCTTTTTAAATATATTTTGATCTTTCATATCCAATTTTGTAAAATCTCCTCTAAAGCCATTCCACGTGAGCCTTTCAATAATATGATATCCTTATTCGTAATAACTTTTAATACTTCCTCTGCTATCTTGGTCTTATTATTAAATGACTGTACTTTTCCAGTATCATATTTCTTTCTTGCTTCTTCCGCTACAATTTCAGCTAACTCTCCAAAAGTGAATACATATTGAATGCTCTCTTCATTTAACATTTTACCAATTTCTCTATGATATGTTTCAGCATTCTTCCCTAACTCCAACATATCCCCAATTACTATCATTTTTTTATTATAGGTATTTAATGTCTGTAACGTTTCAATTGCGGCCTTCATTGAAGAGGGACTGGCATTCCATGCATCGTTAATAATTGTAAAACCTGTTTTAGCAGTTAAAAATTGAAAGCGCATATGAGTAATATTTACTTGCCGTAGTGCTTCCTGTATTTTTTCTGTAGGGACATTATAATATTGACCTACGGCGATTCCGACAATCGCATTTAAAATACTATGTTTTCCATGCAAGGGAACATCGTACTGTATTTTTGAATCATTTAATTTAAAATGAACACCATATTCATCTAATTGCACGTTTGTTGGAAACAAATCATTTGTATACTTTTCACCAAATGCCTTACAATTTATACTCGATAGATTCTTATTTTTCAAAAGCAACGGTTCATCACCATTATACAAACATAATCCTTCATCTTTTAATCCATCAATAATTTCTAATTTAGCCTTCGCAATTTCTTCTTTTGATCCAAGCGTCTCTAAGTGAGAATGGCCAATCATTGTAATGATCACTACATCTGGCTGTGCTATTATTGATAAGTTTCGAATTTGTCCTTTTTCACTCATCCCCATTTCAAGAATTAAAAACTCTGTATCTCGTTTCATTTCTAAAATAGTTAATGGCAAACCGATTTGACTATTAAAGTTTCCCTTTGTTTTATGCACACGATGAGTTGTACTTAAAATCGTGCTTATTATATCTTTTACCGTTGTCTTGCCATTACTACCTGTAATTCCAATTACTTTTACATTTAGCTCTTTCCGATAAAATTGTGCCAATTGTTGCAAAGCAAACAAAGTATCATCTACAAATATAATTGGCATCCCTTTTGGCGGAGTACCGTAAGACTTTTTCCATAAGGAAGCGACAGCTCCATTATCCATTGCCTCTTTCACATAATCATGTCCATCTTTCACCCTAATGATTGGAACAAATACATTTCCTTCTTTAATGCTTTTGGAATCAATGCAGACACCATGTATCTCTATATAATGAAACGATTCTTGTAACCCTTCTCCATCTACTACCTCTTCAAGTTTTTTCAAATTCATTTGAATCAAACCATCACCTTTTTCCATTTTATTACATAATTTCCGTTTTATTTACGCATATTGATAAAGTGAAACTTTAATCAGTGGGGATTTTGTTCCTCCCCACTGATTATCAGCCCTCACCAATCGGGCTTTTACGGGCAGTTGATCCCCCACCTAACTACTTTGCTTTCCCTGATTTTTGAGGTGGAGGGTCTTACTGCCCGGCAAATAGCGGGATAAAAATTTTATAGCGAGGTGTTTATATGAAAAAAGCGATTAGTTTCTTTCTTCTTTTGTTATGCCTAATTGCAGTGAATGAAACATACGCCTATTCACCAAAATCTTTACCAATCTCCCAAAACTCTGATCAATGGCAAGTGAATATTGATGAACCGAAGAACATAGGTAAAAATATACTTCAAGCTAAAAAAGATGAATTTCAAACATATCAATTTTCAGTAAAAAATGTTGGAAACAGTGAAGTATATAACGTACAAGTCGAAGTATTCCGCAACGAGCCAAAAACGAAAACGAAATATGAACTTTTCTCACGAAAGGAAAGTCGCCTAGCAAGTGGAAAAACTGGATTTGAACATACTAATTTTCCAGTTGCGACAAAAGCAGATGAAGTTGATGTAATCATTACTTGGCAAGAACACCCTTTCCGCTCCATGAGAAATGGTCAAAAAGTTGATTCTAGAAAATTTAAAGAGCATTTTGTTTTTAAAGACGAAAAAAACAACTAGAATGCGGATGAATTTACATTAGCATTCCTATAGCTTACTTTACTAGTACCAGTGCTTAAGCAAATTAAAAAGTCGTGGCTTATAAACGCCACGACTTTTTATATTAATTCGTATTAATTCCTCTGGCCGCCCAAATACGATCGATATCAGCAGCATGTTGTCCGCCATATAAAAGAGCATCCGCTTGCTTAATCGCTTTTGCTCCATCACTGAATTTAGAGTTTGGTGTTAATGACCAGTGCGATTGTAAAATAATTTTCGTTGCTACATCACGTCCAAAAGCTTGTGCCATCTCATATTGACCTTGTGCCCAAATTTCCCCATCATCATGTACCTCATTTGTAACATCTTTCGGATACACTTTATTCGTATCTAATCGGCGCAAGCACGTTGGATCTGAACTAGAATAAGCTGTCGCATCCCATTCTCCAACACATGCTTTTCCGTAGCCTGTTGTCGATACTGCATCTTCATACGTAGCACCTAAGAAGTCACCAAATCCTTCTCCCATCGCTCCGCCTTCTGCAGAACTACCAAAGCCAGGCACTTGGTTATCTTGAATCGAATGCCCGTATTCATGTGCGATAATACCAGCATCTTCTGCATCATCTACTCCGCCAGTACCAAAAGTTAAAGCTTTCGTTGTCGGAGAATAAAATGAGTTATCCGCCGTCGTTCCATTCACATTCACTTTAATAGAGCGATTATTAATATTTTTAAATCCTAACCCTTGAATGTAACGCTGTAATGTATCGATATGATAATACGACATAACATCTTCAAAGCTATCATTTGCACGTGTATAGTTAAATTGTAAATTTGTAGATTTTGTTTTTGCTTTTGAAGAAATCGTTACATACTCTCCAATTAAAAATCCTGTCCCATCTAAACCTTTTAACGTAACAGTCTTCAATTGATTCGTTAACGCTGTTGAATCCGCATCGTTATTATCTTTTAAGCCTACTTTACTACCGCTAGATACGACTGGGTTAGGTAAAAATACTTTTCCTGTCCCTTCAGCTTTTCGGTTTATATCAACCTTTTTAATTAACTTCCCATTTTCCGCATCAATAAATGTTTCCCATGCACCAAATGGATTATTAGAATGGACTACCACTTTATATACTGGACGAGCAATTCCCTCTTCAACAATATATCCGAATTCTTTCTCTGTAGGAGCCCATAAGTTTTGCTCACTTGCTTCTCCAACATACGCCATTGATTTTTGTATTGCATCTTTTTCACTAATTTTTGTCGTTACTTCCTTCACACCTTTGACGGATTGATAATCAGAAACAGCAAGTACGCCCTTTCCCTCTCCGTTAAGTGTAACTGTAATTTGTTTTGAAAATACAGGTGCACCATTAACAACTTGCTGGAACCTAACATATGAAGCTACTGACGTTTCTGTTGTAGAAATATATTGCAAGTCTGAAAGGTCTGTTTTTAATCCATACTGCGCAGCATTTTCTTTTAAATATTCAGTTGCTTTTTTCTGCGGTGAATAAGCTTCTAGCTTTACTTGCTGCTGTTTTTCCAATGCCGAAACCGTAGAAATCGTCCCCATTACTAACGGCACAGTCATTGCCATTGCCACCATTTTTTTATTAAACATAGAACCACTCCCCCTAATAAAGTAGCTCAACCTTATCCCATTACCACTAGGCAATCATTCCCCACAAAATGGGGGGATAAAAATTGAATCTACGAGTAATTCTCTATAAACAATTCTATTACCTTTCCATTTAGGTTGAGTGAAATTTTCTCAATATTTATGTATAAAATGAGAAAAATACTGTAGAAATATATTTCTACAGTATTTTATTTAGTGTGCTATGAAGAAAGACATTTGCTAGAGAACCTATCGAACGGATTATGAAAAAAATCTACTCATACAAAAAAGGAAGTTGGAATCATTCCAACTTCCTTTTTTCTTTAATGAGCCGCGCTTAATTTAATTCGAACTTTCGCTTCACCTAAAGATAGTTCATCGTCTTCATTCGTTAAGTGATCAAATGTAAATTGCTTAACGAGTAAATTTTCTTCCAATAAATCTTTATGGTTCGTTAATGTTCGTTGTAGTTCTTCCTCTGTATCAAGAATAACATCGACTCGTAAATTAACCGGTAAATTTAACTGCTTACGATATTCTTGAACCGCTCGAATGAATTCACGAGCTACTCCTTCTTGTAACAATTCTTCCGTTACATTCGTATCTAACATAACTGTATATTGTCCGTTAGTCGTATTAGAGAACCCTGATTTCGCAACTTTCTCTACTAGTACATCTTCAGCTGTTACAACTACTTCTTCTCCTGATGCTGCTTCGTAAACTGCTCTTTCTGTAGATACAAATTGTTGTACTTCTTCTTTTGATAATTGTTTTAGCCATGTATTTACTGCATTCACATTTTTACCAAACTTCGGCCCAGCTGCTTTAAAATTCAACTTTAATTGATAGGACATGTATTTCGTTTCATCGAGTTCAACATGGAACGCTTTGACATTTAGCTCATCCATGACGATATCACGATAAGATTCCCAATCCATATCATTTTCATTATGCGCTAGTAATACAAGTTCCGCTAACGGCTGTTTTACTTTTAAAGAATGTTGATTACGGTTACTTCTTCCTAGTTCAACAACTTGTAAAACAGCATCCATTTCCGCTTCTAGTTTCGGCTGAAGTAGTGATTCATTTACAACTGGATAATCCTCTAAATGAACGCTACTTCCAGTTAAATTTAAATGAATATCTTCAGCGACAAAAGGTGTAAATGGTGCAATTAATTTACTAATTGTCACAAGCACTTCATGAAGTGTCTCATACGCAGCTGCTTTTTCAGCATTCATACCAGATTCCCAGAAACGATTACGTGATCGTCTTACATACCAGTTACTTACTTCATCTACAAGCGCCGCGATTTCACGAGCTGCATTCGTAAATTGATAATCATCAAGTGCTGTTCTCACTTTTTTCGTTGTGCTATGCAATCTTGATAATACCCATTCATCCAATTTCGTCCGCTTTGCGTCATACGTTTCTTTCGGATTATACTCATCTAAATTTGCATATAAAACGTAGAAGCTATACACATTGACTAATGTATCTACAAATTTAGACTTTGCTTCCAGTACTGTTCTTTCCGAGAAACGTTTCGCATTCCACGGAGCACTGTCAACGAGTAGCGCCCATCTTAATGCATCTGCACCAAACTGATTTACTAAATCAACTGGTTCTAGTGCATTCCCTTTACTTTTAGACATTTTCTGTCCTTCTTCATCTAATACATGACCTAGTGATAACACTCGTTTATAAGGCACTTTTCCTGTATATAGTGCTGATACTGCTAATAAACTATAAAACCATCCACGTGTTTGATCAATGCCTTCTGCAATAACATCTGCTGGAAACTGTTCTTCAAATAACTCTTTATTTTCAAATGGATAATGATATTGCGCAAATGGCATGGAACCACTATCGAACCAAACATCAATTACTTCTGGTGTACGATTCATTATACTTCCGCATTTTTCGCAGCAAACTTGCACTTCATCTACATATGGCTTATGCAATTCCAAATCTTCAGGTGTTTCTTTCGTACTATGCTCTCTTAAATCAGCAATGCTTTTCGGCGCGAATTGATGATCGCAACTTTCACATTCCCAAACGTTTAATGGTGTTCCCCAATATCTATTTCGGCTAATATTCCAGTCCACCATATTTTCTAAAAACTTACCAAATCGTCCATGTTTCATATGGTCTGGATACCAAGTAACAGAATCGTTGTTTTGTAAAAATGTATCCTTAATTGCAGTTGTTCGGATTAACCAACTCTCTCCTGCATAATAAAGAAGTGGTGAATCACAGCGCCAGCAATGTGGGTAGCTATGTTCATACTTCTCTTTATGATACAGTAAACCTTCCTTCGCTAAATAACGAACGATATCCACGTCACAATCTTTTACAAATTTCCCTTTCAAAAATGGTACTGCTTCTGTATACTCACCTTTTTCATCTACAACATGCAAGAATGACAATCCTTCACTTTGCACGACTCTATAATCGTCCTCCCCATATGCTGGAGCGATATGAACGAGTCCTGTACCACTATCTGCCGTGACAAAATCGGCTGCGATAACTCGGTAGCCATTTGTAACTTCCTTCATTAGAAATGGCGGCATATAAGATGTGTTTACTAATTCTTCACCTTTATGAACAGATAATACTTCATAGTTTTCTTTTAATACATCTTGTACACGTTCTTTCGCAACAATGTATACATGACCTTCTTGTTTCGCTTTCACGTATTCCATATTTGGATGTACAGCGAGCGCAACATTTGCTGGAAGTGTCCAAGGTGTTGTTGTCCAACCTAGGAAATATTCATTTTCACTATCTTTCACTTTAAACTTAACTGTTGCACTTAAGTCTTTTACTGTTTTATACCCTTGTGCAACCTCATGTGAACTTAGTGAAGTTTGACAACTTGGGCAGTATGGTGAAACTCTATGCCCTTTGTACAATAAGCCTTTTTCATGAATCGCCCCTAAAATATGCCATACACTTTCGATATATGGATTCTCTAGCGTAACGTATGGATCATCCATATCTACCCAATAACCGATGCTTTCAGTGAATTCACGCCACTGCTTCTCATATGTGAATACGCTCTCTTTACACTTCTGAATAAATGGCTCAATTCCATACTCTTCGATTTCATGTTTACCAGAAATACCGAGTTGCTTCTCAACACCTAATTCTACAGGTAAACCGTGTGTATCCCATCCCGCTTTTCGTAGCACTTTATAACCAGCCATCGTTTTATATCTCGCTACTACATCTTTAATTGTCCGTCCAAGTGCATGCCCGACGTGTGGTAAACCGTTCGCCGTTGGTGGTCCTTCATAAAACACAAAAGATTGTGCGCCTTCTCGATTCTGAATTGATTGCTCGAAAATGCTTTGCTCGTTCCACTGCTTACGAATACGTGTTTCTCTCCCTACAGCTGACTCTTTCACATCTACTTTCTTCATCTACAATCACTCCTTTGAATGTTTTAAAGCACACAAAAAACCCGTCCCTATGAAGTAGGGACGGGTTTAACCGCGTTACCACCCTAATTCTATTAGCTCTTCGCTAATAGCACTTAGCAACGTACTATCATACGTGTTCTTTGTAACGGTAGACATCCGTCCGGGCTTACTTATTTTCAGCCTCGGCTCCTCGGAGATGATTTTCAAATAACGTCTGCACACCGGCTTTCAGCTATACACCGGCTCTCTGGGGAACAATTCATTATTTTACTCGTTCTCGTCTTCAGATTTGTATACTTTATTAACAGTTATTTTATGCCATTGGGCAATAAATTGTCAACTAATTCGAAATATATATTTAATTATACCCTTTTTTCACAATTCCTATACAATTATTTCTTAAATTCTTGTATTCCAGCTAAATCTTCATCTTCTTCAATAAGCTCAGCAAAGAATCCTGATTCATCCTCACGAAGAACAATTTCAAGCTCTTGCTTCGCCTCTTCAATTCTATTTAACTGTGCTAAATAACAAGCATGATCATATCTTGCTAACAAATCACTCGCATCTATTGTTAATACATCATTTGTTATTTTTTCTGCCTTTAGTGTTTGTCCGGCACCATGATACGAAGATGCTAAAGAAAGAAGAATTGCTGCTTCATTTGGATGATGTATAGAAGCATTTTCTAATACATGAATTGCCTCTTCAAACCTTTCTTGACTTTGATACATTTCTCCTAAAGCAAGAAATGCTCTACTTACAAACGGTGTTTGCTCCGTTAATTGTAAGGTAATCTTTTCTGCTTTTCTTTCTTCTCCTATTTTAAAGAATACTTGCGCTTGTAAAAGAAGCGTATCATAATCATCTGGTAACTCTCGAACCATTTGCTTCGTTAATTCTGAAGCATCCCGTAACATATCTTCTTCCTCACACTCTATGAAAAGATTTACAAGTTGCTTCGCTACATCGTAATCCCATTTATTTTCTAACGATGTTTGCAATACATCTATCGCCTCTTTATACATCGCCACATTCTCGTAAAATAGTGAAAATCGCTGCGCTGCCATACTATTTTTTTGATTTAACTTTAACGAAATTTCATACAAATCAATGATTGTAGTAATAATCGAAATTTCTTTCGCACGGTTTTTCATACGATAAAAAGCTCTCGTAATTATGGATTTCTTCGGCTGTTCATTTTGTTGCCGTTCAATCCATCTTTCCGTCACCGCAGATGCAGCATACATAAATGCCATACTTCTTTCTGCCTTCTTCACCTTTAATGTATGAAGAAAATCTCGTATGTTAGACAATTTCTTATGTTGTTCTATTGCTTTTACATACACATCAAATATTTGTTCATTATTTGCATCTTTTTGTATAACTTTCATTGCAATTTCAATTGCTTTTGCATTTCTTTTTTTCACTAACACTTTGGCATAATGATATAGAACTTCTGTATGCTCACCATCTAATTGTAGCGCGTATTCAATCTGTACTTGTTCTTTATCTATTTCATCCATCGCTCCATACACATGTGCAATCGCATCTAATCGCCATATTTCAGGTACTTCGTCCGCTAATTGTTCTAGTTCTGTCAGTAACTCTTCCTGAAGATTCATTTCTACTGAAAGCTGTGCCAAATATTCCATATTAATATGCAACGGCTCTTCTTTCATCGCCTGAACCATATGACTTTGTTCTTTAGAGCGGTTTTCTTCTTTTTCATATATTTCTGCAAGCTGTAAATGTACACCTACGAAATTCCCATCAAGCTCTAAACATGTTTCATACGCTTGTTTCGCTTCTGTCAATTGCCCTAATGCCATAAGTGTTTCACCAATTCGGTAATACGGTAATGCCGTTTCCTTTTGTTCTATCGCCTTATTATACCTTTTCATCGCTTGGCCGTACTGCCCAATAGATTCATATAAAATACCTGTATAACAACCGTATTCGCTTATTTCATTTCTTTCTTTGTGTAACGTTCTTAAGAATGCTATACCTCTTTGTACAAATACCGTTCCTTTAATTCGATTCACATATTCATCTAACGCACTTGCCACATTATATTCACTCTGCTTTATACCACTCTCTAACTTAGACAAAGCTACTTTAAACCCTTCTTCATTTCCACCAAGTTCAACCTCAGCATCCCATAAAACCATTCCCGCATTCATAAGAAAATCTTGGCTCTTTTCAATTTGTTTTTCAATACCGAGAATATATTGTTTCGCTTCCTTGTATTGTTCTTTCGCCATATAAACTTGCGTAAGTCCGAAGTGAGAATAAACATCATCATGATTTTCTTCTAAAGCACGATTATACAATGTTTCTGCTTCTTCCAGACTATCATTTTGAAAATGATAGTCACCGAGTTTTACGTATAGAGGTGCCTTATCGTCACAATTCTCAATACCTTTTAATAAAATTTCTTTCGTACTTTCCTCATCCTTCAAATCAGACTCGTATATTTCCGAAAGTTCCGTATAAATGTAAGGTGCATTACTATCCAAATAAATCGCTACTTTAAGCCCTTTTATCGCTAAATGTAATTTCCCTAAATGATGCGCACATCTCGCGCGCTCATACCATACATGTGCCTCATTTTTATTCTCTCTTAATAGGTCATTAAAAATTTCATACGCTTCTTCATATCTTTTTAAATCTATTAATATTAATCCGTGATTCGTTAAAGTGAATCTTTCTGGACTACGTTCTAAAGCAACTTGAGAAAACTGCAACGCCTTTTCAGATTGATCGATATACATGTATGATAGAGCGAGAAAACTCCAAGCAATCGGCTGATCTGCGTCTAATTGTAATGAGGAACGAAAACTTGAAATCGCTTCTATATAACTTTCCTGTTCAAAAGCATATCTTCCGTTTATTAAATGATATAAAGCACGATTATTTTTCTTCTCAACACTTGTCAGCATTTGCCCGGCTTTTTCTAATTCTTGAAGGCGAATAAAGCACTGCGCACCATGCAATTTAACAAAATCTGAGTTCGGAAACTTCTCCATTAAATTTTCAATACAACATATAATAAACTCATTATCTACTTCAACATCTAAATGCTTAACCGTATATAACCACGTATTCGGATTATCACTCGTCTCTTTTAAAAATTGTACTAGGTTATGAATCCCCTCTTTATCATGTTCATCTAAATGATCTGTAAGAGAAAAAATAGATTTAAAATAACGATTTTCTTCTTCATTTAAAAATGCTAGTTGCTCCTTCTTTTCTTTCGGAACAAACGTAATCGCTAAACAACCTGTGTAACGATATTTTTCTTGTAACTTACTATATTCCACAATAACTGGTTCTATAAAGTTCGGATCTTGAACATAAAAAACTTGTAACGTATCATCATATCCAGATAGCACTTGTACATGTGAAGCATGCTCAATATCTATACTTAATAAAACAGGAATCCCTTCATCCAGCAGTCTCTTATAAATTTCCTCATTCCCTTTAAAATAACGATATTCATAACCTAATTGTTCTAAATAAGAAACAGTATCTGAAAACTTCGATCCTGTCATATCAAAAATAAACTCTGCTATTTCATCTTGCGTACGTTTTTCTCCCCATAACTGCAACATCATTTCTAAACTTGTCGGAACACAATAATTATCCTTTTGTACAATAGGAACTATCGGTAAATGCACCTTTTTTCCATCTGGATTTTTTTCTAAATTATGATATAAAGACTCTTTTAAACTTTTTTCTTCTTTTAATAACTGTTGTAAATCTACAAGTTTATTCATTTTGTAAAGCGCTTCTGCACGTAAATGTACAAAGTAAGCTTTATACGCATGATAAGGAAGCTGATTATTTATGTTATCTATTACCGCTAACATTTCTTCATACTTCCTTAAATCTAATAAATATTTTACCTTTTCAAAATGAAAATATGGTACTTGCGGGAACTTTACAATCGCATCATCAATTAGCTTTAATGCACGTTTTTGTTCTCCTTGATTCGCATATAATTGTGATAATAAATAGGTAGATAGCTCTTCACAATCTTTATGCTGCATGCCGGCTATAAATTGTTCTTCTGCTTTCTCCCATTCACCTGTATGCATATAGACGTAGCCCCATTTATCAAATACGGCACGTGAACTGTACTCCTCTGCCTTTTGCATATAGATTAGGGCTTCTTCATTTCGTTTCATTTCCAACAAACATCGTACTAACGTAAAATATGTTTTCGCTAAAAGATCAGCTTCTATTTCTTCTTTACTTACCTCTTCTAATGAGTCTTTTAACAACTGTTCTACTTCAAGTATTTTCCGCTCATCAATTAACTCATCACAATATAAAGAGAGCGTTCTTATATTTGGGAATTTTTTGTAGGCGTAGCGAATGAGGAATGAACTGTATTGGTGCATAAGCCCTTCATCAGTAAGACGTATTAATATGTCAAACTCCTTATGTGAAGGAACACTAGCAAGCCAACTCTTCAAATAAGATAAAGTATTCTTTTCTTTTATATATGAAATTTCATTATTTATTTCCTGTAATCCATCTATAAATCTCTTGTCTTTCAAACAAGCATCTAACTGCTTAAAATCTAGCATGTATTCACCTCGAATATTTATTTGTACTGCTACTTGCTTAGATTTTACACATCATATTGTAGGTATTCAACTAAAATCTCTTATAATGGATGGTATTAATTAATATTATTCAAATTTATAACAAAATATAGTAAAAATGATTGTTTCCCCCCATATTTTGTTTAATTAAATGGAATAACGTAACATGAGGAGCTTATCTTTTGAAAGCTGAAATCCGTACATGAAATTATATCGGCGATAATTTAAATATATCAGTGATTTTTGAAATATATCGACGATTTTCAAAATATATCAGCGATTATACGGTGGATATCGACTTACCGACAAAAAATGACAATCCTCAAAATACCTCTACCTTTTAACATTCTATGTCACCAAATGTAATTTTCATATTCGGAGCATATACTAAAGAAGAATGCATTTGAAATGCTTTAAAAAATCGGAGTTCAGCTTCATATTGAGCTAGCGCATCATCATATGTTAATCCTCTAGCCATTAAACGTTCTATAAAATGCTGTTTATCACCCGGATCCCCTGCAATTCCCTCTTCTTTTAACGAATGATACAACCTTTGTTTATCATTATGATGCATATTAGAATCTAAAAAGTTCACTTTATCACTTACTCTACATTGAATATTTTTCACGCCTAGTTCACTTAAAAATATCGGTATTTTCATACCAATATTTCCATCTTTTCCGCTTCTCTGCATGTCACTTTCAAATAACTTCTGCAAAGCACCTAGCCTAATAATTTCCGATTGATTCTCTCCATTTAAAGAGTATGAAGACATATTTGATATCCAATGTGGTTCAAAACAGATTATTTTTCCGTTCCTTTTAACTGAATGCATCATTTTTTGTAGCATCATTTTTGGCGAACTCATATGTAATAAGAAAGCATGACAAATTGCTATATCGTATGTATCTTTCAATTCAATTTCTGTAGCATCTCCCTCTAGAAATTCTGTCTCATACGGAAGTAAACGAAACAACTCTCTCGCTTCAGATAATAATGTTTCTCCACTATCAATGCCGGTATACTTTGATCCTTTTGGAAGTAATGGCATTAATACTAAGCCTAAATAACCATATCCACAACCATAATCAACAATATGTACTGGCTTAGTAATCTTCCAAACCATATTTACTAAAAAGCTTACATAATCGTCGTTGTAATATAAATCTCTTGTGTTTTTTAAATATGCTAGTTTACTGTTCCAATCGTATGTTTCCAAGTTTAACGCCTCCTTTCTATATATGACATTACAATTCTCCATTTAATATGGACATTCCTACACTTGAAACAATTCTAGAAAAGTTTAGATTTAATAAAATTAAACTTCTGCTTTCACATTTTCTATAAAAATAAATAGGCATACATATCTACTATGATACGTATACCTATTTATTTTACATCTCCTCAGGTGCCTCCACCCCAAGTAAACGTAATCCCTCTTTTAATACAACCGTCACAGCATAAACTAATGCCAGTCTACTTTCTTTCTCTTCGCTCTCTTCCAATATACGAACATTACCGTAGTATTTATTAAACGATTGTGCTACATCTAATACGTATTTCGAAATGATTGATGGCTCATTTTTGTTGAAGGCTGCTTCAATTACTTGTGGGAACTTATTAAGTAATTTTACGACGCTCCAGCTATGATCATCTTTTAATGCAAACGTACACGTTTCAAACTCTACACTTTCTTTTCTTAAAATAGAGCAAGCACGTGCATGTGTGTACTGTACGTACGGTCCTGTTTCACCTTCAAATTTCAGCATATTTTCTAATGAGAATTCAATATTATGCATACGCTCATTTTTTAAATCATGGAAGATAACTGCGCCAGCGCCGACTTGCTTTGCTACTTCTTCTTTCTGTTTTAAGTTTGGATTTTTCTCTTTAATATTTTGTTTTGCAAGGTCTATTGCTTCCTCAAGTACTTCTTCAAGTAAAATAACTCTTCCTTTACGTGTCGACATTTTCTTACCGTCTTTTAAAATGAACCCAAACGGTATATGTTCCATGCCCTCAACCCAATTGTAACCAAGCTTTTTTAATACTGTGAAAAATTGATTAAAATGTAAACTTTGTTCTGGGCCAACTACATATAACGCTTTATCAAATGCATATGTGTTTTGACGGTATACAGCTGCCGTTAAGTCACGTGTTGCGTAAATCGTCGCACCATCTGATTTTCTAATTAAGCAAGGCGGCATTCCCTCTTCTTCTAAATTAACGACTAACGCGCCGTCAGACTCTTCAAGCAAATCATGTTCTTCTAAAATTCCAATAAAATCTTCCATTAAGTTATTATAAAAAGCTTCTCCTTGAAAATTAGTAAATTCAACACCGAGAAGTTCATAAATACGAGAAAATTCTTTTAAGGATTCGTGACGGAACCAATTCCAAAGCTCAACCGCTTCTTCATCACCTTCTTCTAATTTCTTAAACCAAGCGCGTCCATCTTCTTCTAGTGCTTCGTCGGTTTTTACCTCTTCATGGAATTGAACATATAACTTAAATAGTTCACGGATTGGATCTTCTTTAACTACTGCTTCATTTCCCCATTTTTTATAAGCCGTAATTAACTTTCCAAACTGTGTTCCCCAATCCCCAATATAATTAATTCCTACAACTTCATAACCACATTTTTCAGCGATATGTTTCAATGAATTACCTATCATCGTAGAACGTAAATGCCCCATTGAAAAAGGTTTCGCAATATTAGGAGAAGAATAATCAATAACTACCGTTTTTTCACAACCAATGTGATTTTGACCGTACTCTTCTTTCTCCGCTAAAACCGTTTTTAATACTGCATCACTTACAATTTCACGATTAAAAAATACATTTACGTAAGGACCAACGGCCTCTACTTTCGTAAAAAATGGATCACTTAATTTCTCAGCAACTTCCTTTGCGATAATAGCTGGTGATTTTTTATATTGTTTCGCAAGTGAAAAACATGGAAATGCCGCATCTCCGAATTCATCTTGTTTCGGCGTTTCGATTAAATCTAAAATTTGGTTTTGCGTTAATTCATTCGTGAAAATATTAGATAAACTTTCCGCAAACTGCGTTTTATAATCCATACTACAACCTCCTTCATTTTTAAAACACAAAAAACTCGTCTCTAAAAAAGAGACGAGTTTTAACCCGTGGTACCACCCTTGTTGTTCATTACGAACCACTTTCCCGTTTATAACGAGGACAGGGGGCCTCGGCTTACTCTACTATTCGTTCAAGAAGCATCTCCGAAGTGCGCTTCATCTTTTTCTTCCGCACTAGGCTCACACCATCCCTAGCTCGCTTTCCTTCCAAAAAAAGACTACTCTCTTCATCACAGACAGTATATTTAATTAATTATTGCTTATTATACATCTTTTCAAACAATTAGCAAGGGTCAATTACACCAAAGTGAAACTTAGCACTTTTTCTTTTGTATACGTGAAAATTATGTTTTTCAAATCTAGAACTACGGAAATGATCTTTCAGAACGACACGCTTTCTCGCCACACGCCTGGCTTCCGCAATTGTTTCGTCAGTAATATCATGATACAAAGCGAAGTGTTTTAATCCTTTTATTCCATCTGATTCTATTACAGTTTCTTCAAACATCGGATCAAGGTACACGACATCATAACTATCGTCTTCACATTGTGTTAAAAATGCGTAATGCTCCGTTTGCTTCACATCGATTCGTTGCATTGCTTCATCAATTTCAGAAACAGTTGAAGACCATGTTTTCAAACCATTTTCCATAATATAAGCCATATACTCATTGCCTTCAAGTCCCGTTACTTTTCCGCTTTCACCAACAATATAACTAGCTACAATACTATCTGATGCCATACCGAGCGTACAATCTAATACTGTCATCCCGCTCTCTAATTGCGTGGCTTGTACAAACGGATCGTGTTCTCCGCGCATTAACCTTTTTACACGAAACATCGCTGAGTTTGGATGAAAGAAAAATGACTCTTCCGTTCCTCTCGGATAAATAGCTAATCGATTTTTCCCTACAACAAGTACATCTTGTTCATACTGCTCATGCAGTTTATGTACTGGTACGTCATTACGTTTAACGAAAGAACGATTTAATTCTGCTGCTACCTTATTTGCGTAATCTGTCATTTCTTTGTTCGTTCTTCCTGCTGTTGTTACGATCATTTTTTCACCTCTATATAAAGAAAAGAGGGAGATTTACTCTCCCCCTTCTTTAGCAATTCTTTTCGAAAGCTTGTTCTAAGTTCGTAATAATTTCGTCCATAGTTGCACCTTCAATTTCATGACGGTGAATGAAGTGAACAACTTCTTTTCCTTTTAATAATGCCATAGATGGTGAAGATGGAGGAATTTCTCCGAAGTATTCACGCATTTTTGCAGTAGCATCTTTATCTTGGCCTGCGAATACAGTTACAAGATGATCAGGTTGTTTTTCAGCACGAACAACTGCTTGACCTGCTGATGGACGTGCTAAACCAGCTGCACAACCACAAACTGAGTTTACAACTACTAAAGTTGTACCTGCCGTGTTTTCCATAAATTCTGTTACAGCTTCTTCTGTAGTTAACTCTTCAAACCCAGAACGCACTAATTCTTGACGCATTGGGATTACCATTTGGCGCATGTATTCTTCATAAGCATTTGACATCGTGTAATCTCTCCTTCAACTTTCATTCCAAATTCATCATATCACGCTCTATTACTAGGTGCAAAAGAAAGATAACGATGATTTCATTTTTTTGTAGGGATTTCACAAACCCCACCGCGGCAATGCCCAACTGGGACAAGTTTTCTATTGTTAGCGATATAATCGTATACTTTACTTCCAAATCCGAGTACGATAGATAGTTTTATAAAAGGAACGGCAAACCAATAAGATGGAACGGCCTTTGCTAATACATGTATGCTATGAATCCCGTCATACCACTTATTATTTTTTAAAATATACAATCTTTGTTCCATCTTGCTTTGTAGTTCTTGAGAAAGTTCATACTTCTCAACTACATCTTCATCTCGAAATGAAACAAATTTCATCTTACCCTTTTTATCTAGTTTTTTCGTACGTTCTGCAACCGCCGTACACATCGGGCACCAACTATCATAGAAAACAATCATACATTATTCCCCTTTACGAGACTCCGTCATTTGTTTCCATACAGAACCTTTTGCTTCTTCTCCGCCTTCAATACGCTCTAATGCTAGACGCGCTTGCATCGCTACTTCAAACTCTGGATCATCTTGCGCTGCTTTTAATGCCGGAATCGCACTTTCATCTCCAAGTTCAAATAAGAACATCGCTGCACGCCAGCGTACTAATTTACTTGAATCTTTCAGAGATTTAATCATAACGAACATCGCTGCTGGATCACCTACGTCTGATAAGCAATCGCCCGCTGTACGGCGAACACTTACTGAACGATCTAATAACGCTTTATATAATAACGGCAATACTCCATCACCTTTTACCATACCTAAATACGCTGTTGCTAAACGACGGATTGAAACCTTTTCATCATCTAACGCCATCTTCAACACTGAAATATCTTCTTCAGTAGGATCCATTTGTTCTAATGCTGCAAAACGGTTTTTCCAGTCAGCATCTTTCATCATCTCTTCTGTTACTTTATATGGCTCACGCTTTTGAATCGTTACTTCAACAGCACCTGCCTGGTTTAATAATTCTTTAACTGTTTCATTTACACGTTCTTCTGAATAAGCAGCAACAATCTCTTCTACTACTTCTTTCCCGATTTCTTCAAAATTACCGTAACGTGTACTTTGTTCCACCCATTTACGTTCTTTTACAACGTTTGGTGCAGACATTTGTACTTTCATAATTGATTCTTTAAAACGATCTGGTAAGCCAACACGTTCTTCCGATGTTCCATCTGTTAACTTTACTTGCATTGGAATTGTAAAGAACATTTGAACAAACACTTTCACTTCCCCAAAATGAGCAAGTTGTTGTTCTTCACTTTCTTCTACTACCTCTTCGCCGAAAACAGAACGAACTTGTTGTAATAAAACTTTCCAGTCAAACTTCGCATTTCGCTCCACTGCTAAAAAGTCGGCTACATGATATACACCTTTAATGCCTTCAATTTTCAAAATTTCTTGCACTTGCATTGGTGCTTGTTCTTTATTTTCATTTGTATAATTATTTCGCGCTCCTGATGGTAATACTTCATTCAAAATAACTTTCATTGTATTTGGACTTGGCGTCGGTTCAATTGCTTTAATCTTCACGTAAAAAACTCTCCTTTATTGCGTGTTCTTACGTGTATTGTAACATGTTCCACCTCTCTAAACCTACTCGGATGCTTTATCTTGCTGATTTCTTTCCATCATCATACTTTTTCATTCTTTCTCTTTCCACCTAATTCCCCCAAACCATTGTTTAACGTCCTCTCTTATTGTGATGCGCCCTCCCGCCTTCTCTCCAAAAATGTAATGCTCTCTATCACAACTTCAGTTCTATATATTCTCTTCCCCTGATCATCCTCGTAATTACTCGTATGAATACGTCCGGTAATTCCAACAAGTGACCCCTTCGTACAATATTCAGTTACATTCTCAGCCGATTTTCTCCATACGAGACAATTAATAAAATCTACTTGTTGCTCACCTAAACTATTTCGAAAACCTCTATTTACCGCAACACATACTCGTGCATAAGCGACGCCTTGCTTTGTGTAGTATAATTCTGGCTCCTTTGTCAATCTACCGATTAATACAACTCGATTCATCATAAGTTATACCACCTCACATATTTTTCTTCATTGTAAAGAAAAATGTATGCAGGGTAAAAAGCGTAAAATCATATATTTTAAAGTAAAAAATATTATTTTATATGCTATAAAAGAAAAAAAGAAACCTTACATATATTAAACATGTAAGGTTTCAAAATTTATACTTCACTACAGGAAATGTAATATCCACCGCGAGCCATCTTTATCTCAACACGGTACATTACATTTTCTAAGTAAAAAGTAATCGGTTTAACTTTACTCTCAAAATTCAATTGTTCCTGACATTCAACCGCATACCTTTCGATAGTGGAAATAATAACTTCTGATGATGGATACGTTAAAGCATCTTCTAGTTCTATGAAAAAACTTTTAGAAAATAGTTTTTTCATAATCCCTTTCTTCTCTTTCATCACATTCCATCCCCCTTTAACTCAAGTTATCAACATCCACATTATACCATATCATCAATTTATCTTTAAAAATAAAAAAATCCTGCATTTTTCATGCAGGATTTTTTTATTAGTCATTTTTCGTAAAGTAAGAAACGAAACGAAGAATTTCTAAGTATAACCAAACTAATGTAAGCATTAGTCCCATCGCAGTGTACCACTCCATATATTTCGGAGCTTGACTACGTACACCATTTTCGATTAAATCGAAATCTAGTAATAAGTTTAATGCAGCAACTACGATAACAACTGCACTAATAATAATACCGATTGTACCGCCTTGGTGAATGTACGGAACAGTTACACCAAACATGTTTAATAGAAATACGACTAAATACATAACCATAATTCCAAGTGTTGCTGCCATCACGCCTGTACGGAATTTATCCGTTACCTTTACTACACGCGTTGCATATAACACTAACATTGCAAATAGAATTGAGATTGTTAGTAATACAGCATTTAAAACGATAGAATCGCCAAACTTCATTGTATAAACCGCTGAAATACTCCCTAATACAACCCCTTCTACCGCTGCATAGATTGGTGCACCAAAAGGTGAAATACGTGGGAAGAACATAGACGCAAATGCGATGATTGCCGCAACGATTAAAGCACCAATTAGTACTGGCATCTTCATCGTCCCCTGCATCATTTGTATGTATGAATAGACAGACGTTGCAAGTAGCAAGATAAGCATAATAAACGTTTTGCCTACTGTTCCGCCAATCGTCATCGCAGAAGCGCTTGCTCCCTCTTTACGGAATGCCTCTTTTTTCAACATTGGATTAGATGTTCTCATTTTTTCCCTCCTAAAATAGGTTCTACCAATAGTGTAAAGTTTTTCTCTTTACTTTTCAATATATGCAGCTTGTTTTTATTTTAATCCTTCAACGATGTCTGATAGTTCACTCCATCTTTCCATCGTTTTTTCTAACTCTTCTTCTGTTTTCTGCTGTGCTTCAGATAATTCTTGTGCCTTTGTGAAGTCAGATCCAACTTTCGCAAGTTCTTCTCCAATTGACTCAATTTTCTCTTCTAGTTCGGCAATTGTATCTTCAATTGTTTCCCATTCACGCTGCTCATTGTATGAAAGTTTACGTTTACGTTGTTGTTTCGGAGCTTCTTCTACCACTTTTTTCTCTTTTTGAACTTCCGCCTTCTCAATAAGTTCTTTCGTCTTTTCCAGTTCTAAAAAGTCCGTATAACTACCTAGGAATTCACGCACTTCGCCTCCGCCACTAAAGATGAACAATTCATCTACTACTTTATCTAAGAAGTAACGGTCATGCGATACAGTTAAAACGACACCTGGGAAATCTTCTAAATAATCTTCCAGTACTGTTAATGTTTGTGTATCTAGATCATTCGTAGGTTCATCCAGTAATAGTACGTTTGGTTCTCCCATTAAAATACGTAATAAATATAAACGTCTTCTCTCACCACCAGATAGTTTACCAAGCGGTGTACCATGTGAATGCGTCGGGAATAAGAAACGTTCTAGCATTTGAGATGCACCAATTACTTTTCCATCTGTCGTATGAATAACTTCTGCAATCTCTTTAATGTATTCAATCATACGTTGATTTAAATTCATCTCTTCGTTTTCTTGCGTATAATAAGCAACTTTTACAGTTTGCCCTACTTCAACTTCACCACTATCAGGAGATAGCTTACCTGCAAGCATATTTAATAGAGAAGATTTTCCGCTTCCATTCGCTCCAATGATTCCGATACGATCTCCTGGTTTCACAATATGATTAAAGTTGTGTAATACCGTTTTATCACCGAATTTTTTCGTTACATCTTTTAACTCAAGTACTTTTTTCCCAAGGCGGCTACCGCTAAGTGCAATATCAACTGACTGTTTTGCAGCTGGTCCTTCTTGACCTTTTAACTCATCAAATCGTTGAATACGTGCTTTTTGCTTTGTCGAACGAGCTTTTGCACCACGTCGAATCCATGCTAGTTCGCGGCGATATAAGTTTTGACGTTTTGATTCTTGCGCAATTTCTTGTTCTTCACGAAGTGCTTTCGCTTCTAAAAATGTACTATAGTTTCCTTCGTAACTATATAGTTTACCATTGTCTAATTCAAAAATACGGTTTGTCACACGATCTAAGAAATAACGATCATGTGTTACAAGTAATACGGCACCATTATATCTTGCTAAATATTCTTCCAACCATTCAACTGTCTCATGGTCAAGATGGTTCGTAGGCTCATCCAAAATTAATAAATCAGGTGTTTCAATAAAACATTGCGCCATTGCAATACGCTTTTTTTGTCCACCAGATAGGTTTCCAACAGTTGCTGTAAAATCAGTAATTCCTAATTTCGTTAATAACGATTTTGCACTCGCATTTGCTTCCCATGCACTCATCGCATCCATACGTTGCTGCACTGCAAATAATTGTTCCTGTACTTTTTCATTACTTGGATTTTTTTCGATATTTAATAACGATTGTTCATAATCACGAAGAAGACGAATTAAAGGTGTATCACCATGGAACACTTGCTCTAATACTGTTAGTTTTTCATCAAACTCTGGTTGCTGTGATAAATAACTAATTGTATACCCACGTGAATGCGTCATATCACCTGTATCAGGAGTTTCTAACCCTGCAATAATTTTTAATAATGTCGATTTACCAGTACCGTTTACACCAATAATCCCGACACGTTGTCCTTCTGTAATACTACATGATAATCCATCAAATAACGGTTTTTCTCCGTATGATTTCGATAAGTTTTCCACAGTTAACATTTTCATATTTGTGCATTCCACTCTTTCATAAATTGTTCAATAAACTGTTCCATATAACGATGACGAACTTCAGCCTCTTGTTTTGCTGCGTTCGTGTTCATTAAGTCTTTTAGTTTTAAAAGTTTTTCATAAAAATGATTTAAAGATGGATCGTTATTTTTTCTATATTCATCTTTCGTCATCACTTCACGCGGAGGAATAGTTGGATCATACATTAATCTCCCCTTCGCTCCACCATACGCAAATGTACGAGCTATTCCAATTGCTCCAAGAGCGTCTAAGCGATCCGCATCTTGAACAAGCTTCCCTTCAAGTGAATCCACTTTACCGCCATGACCACCTTTATAAGACATATTGGCGATGATATGAAGAACATGTTTACTTTCCTCTTCTTCAACATGTAACTCTTCTAACCAATCAGAAACTTTTTTCATTCCTGCTTCTTCACTTTCATTTAACTTCTCATCTGCCACATCGTGAAGTAATGCTGCCATTTCAATTATAAAACGATTTCCCCCTTCTTGCTCGAATAAAGAAATCGCCAGTTTATGTACGCGCTCAATATGATACCAATCATGCCCACTCGCATCTTTTTCTAAAATATGTTTTACAAAAGTAATTGTTTTTTGAATCTTTTCTTGTTTTGTCATTTTATCTTCACCCAGTTACTTATTGTAACACGCCCGCATTTTTTCATCACATATTTTCTTGTCCGCCCATACACTGGGTGGTAGGCATCATCATGAAGGAGGAATAAACATGTTCTATAATAATCAACCGCCTTACCCACAACAACCATTTTATCCTCAGCAACAGGACCAAAGATACACAGAACAATATGAAGAACAAGAGCAACAATATGAACAAAATCCATACGAAACACCGCAAAACCAAGAAGCTAATTATCAACAAAGCTCATACGACACACGTCCTAATTATGAATATCCTCAAAACCCATATGCAGCACCGCAAAATCAAGAACAACAAT
>NZ_QORY01000013.1:0-62420 GCF_008368755.1 Bacillus sp. AR2-1 | reverse complement strand
TGAAGCTCGTGAAGCGGCTAAAGCTCAAAAACCTGCTACACAACAACCTGTTGCAAAAGAAACTGAAACAAGTGCACCATCATCTTCTCGTGAACTACGCGTTGTAGCAACAGCTTACACAGCAGATCCACTTGAAAATGGTTATAAAGCAGGCGACCAAGTAAAATCAGCTTTAGGTCACAACTTAACAGCTAACCCAAACATGAAACTAATTGCAGTTGATCCAAGTGTCATTCCATTAGGTTCAAAAGTATGGGTTGAAGGTTACGGAGTAGCAATCGCTGGTGATACTGGTGGAGCTATTAAAGGAAATAAAATCGACGTTTTAATGCCTGATAAAGGTACATCTAGTAACTGGGGACGTAAAACAGTTACAGTTAAAGTATTAAACTAGTTAGTAAAAAAGAGTCAGTCTCATTGAGGCTGACTCTTTTTTTGATTCTCACATTCTAACTTTCTCTTGAAAGTAACTAATATGATCCCGAAACAACTTTCACTCTGACATAAATAAGTTCCCTCGGTTTTTATACTTTATCAAACGCCTTTAAAACTTCTTCATGATTAACAAACTTATGTAAAAAACGAAGAGCGATGACAATCTCCTTCTCTCCCGTCCAAATTAAATCTATCTCTTTGCATTCTATATAATTTCAACAAAAAAAGAGGATGCCATAGCATCCTCTCCTGCCCTTCCCTATTCCACACAAGTAAACTGTGTCCAAGCTCCTACATAATCTAGTAAGAATAACTCTTCTTCTGCAATTGTACCGACAATATTTTTCCGTTCATCTATCGGCATTTCTTTTAGAATGATTTGCAATTCGCCTTTATACTTACCAAATGAGTTGTTTCCAATTACAACTTGCCCTCTTTCCTGTAATACACTTTCGCGCACTGGGAAATCATAGTCTTTATACTTTTTACGCACTTCTGTAGAACGTACCATATATTCTGTTATATCGCCGCGTCTTACGTGTAATTCTTGCAGTGTCGCTTTCTTTTCTACTTCAGTCGCTTCTTCTACAAAGTGTACTTTCAGCTGTAACATGTAACGATTTAAGTTTCCTAGTTTCTCTAACTCTTCTTCACTCGCATAAGCATTTCCGATAATCACATCATCAATAAGCCCTGTTGCCCATAAATGTTTCGCTTGTACTTCAATCGGTAAGTTACGATGTTGTTCTAACGTACATAATCCGTCGTTAATATCCCATGGGCCAATGTCAGCTGCATGTGACGTAATAAATGCTGCCGTACGAATACCGTGTTTTTTAAAGCGTTCACTACAGCGAATGAAATAATCATACGGAAGACCAGTGAACTTTTGCGGATAGAAGTTATGACAGCCAATTAAAGCTGGTTTATTCGCCTGATGCGAAAGGATATTCTCTAAGTATGCAATATCGTTACTTACGTTTAGTTCAATTTTTAAGCCGTACGGATTATTCGTCATTTTTGCTTCTGTTAATCCGTCAAAACCTAAATCTAAACGAATACCGTCTGCACCTAACTCTGCAAAGAATGATAGATCACTATAGCTAATACTAAGTTGATCGAATACTGCCGGAGCTACATCTAAAATAACTTCCATATTGTTATCTTTTGCATGATTAATAATTTCTTTAAATTCAGCTACAATTTCTTCTTTTGGACGATTCACAGATAATAGACATGTGAATATTCTTGAAAAACCGTGGCGTGCCGCTGCCGAAATGTATGCCATATCTTGTTCTTTCGTTGAATGCTCTGGATAAAGTGAAATTCCTAATTTACGCTCCATGCTTTTGCATCTCCTTCACACGTTGTATTAATGCCATGCTCGTAAATCTATATTTTGCAGATAAACATGTTGCACATAAAATCGTTGGTACAATAATTACGTACGGTGATTGTAAGCTTAGCATTACATATGCACCCATTGAACTACCGATAAATACAATTGATACGAGTAGTAACACTAATAAAGATTTACTTTGTACCCATTTTGAATAATGTGCAATACACTGCCCCGCTACGAATGTAATTAAGATGATAATTGCTCCGAGCATTCTGTTTTCTCCTCTCCTACTAATTGTTGTTTCTCATACATTTTGAAGAATGGATAGTAAATAACGAATGAGATCACAAAGTTAACAAGTACAAGTACACCAGCCATAATTGTCCAGTCTGTACTAATAATCGCTGCAATTGGTGCTAACATCGTAAATGGCAACTTCGCCATCATGAGCGGAATCATGCCTGAAACAACTGCGAAATATGATACTGTCGTTGTAACTAACGGTGTTATAACGAATGGGATAATTAAGATTGGGTTCATTACAATTGGTGCCCCGAAAATAATCGGTTCGTTAATATTGAATAAACCTGGCACGAATGATAATCTACCTAACTCTTTTAGGAACTTAGATTTAGAGAACATAAACATAATAACTAAAGCTAACGTTGAGCCTGATCCACCGATCCATACGAACCATTGAATAAATTGCTCTGTAAATAAGTTTGGTAATTGATGTGCATTTCCTGTAGCTGTGAATACTTCCATATTTTCAAGAATTGCTGAATCCCACATCGGACGAATGATTGGTCCTAAAATCGCTGGGCCATGTATACCGAATGACCAGAAGAACACGATTAAGAATACTGTTAATAAACCGCCGAATAAATTATTTCCTACTAATACTGATTTTAGTGGTGCGATTAAATACGTGATTGTTGTATTTACATCGAATTTTAAACCGTAACGAATACCCCAGAATAAAAGAATAACGACTAAAGTTGGAATTAATGCAGCAAACGAGTTTGCAACTGCTGGTGGTACACTGTCTGGTAATTTAATCGAGATATTATGCTTAATCATAAAGTGATAAATTTCTACTGCAATTAAAGCTGTAACAATTGCGCCGAATAAAGACGTTGCACTTAATGTTCCTACTGAAATATATCTTCCCGCATCAATAACACCTGGTACAGCTTTCGTAATTTGAATTGGTTCAACTGATGCTAGTAAAAAGGCGAGTACAGATAACAACCCTGCACTTAACTGATTGAGCTGATAAAAGTTTGCGAGTGAAGCTCCTACCCCAAATGCTGCGTATAATGCCATTAAACCTACTGTAAACCGGAATGGAATATCTAAAATATGGCGAAATGGTGCAATCCATTCCATATATGCATCAATTGGTAAATTTAAAAAGATAACGAAAAATGATCCGACAATCGTTAACGGTAATGTAGAAATAACTCCGTTTCGAATTGCTAATAAATGTCGTTGTCCTGCAATCTTTTGCGTTGTTGGCATAATCTTTTGTTCCATAAAACTCATAAAACCATTCATCAATACCCCTCCTCTTTCTCTTTACTACGTAAGGACAAAAAGTTATAACATTATAATGTTTATATTTAAAAAAATATAATTATGCTAAAACTAATTGTTCTGCTTGTTTCAGTACTTTTAAACCGTCACACATGCCATAATCTCTTTGTTCTATTATTGCAACCGGTATATCGTATGACTTCGCAAGAAACTGTACCGCTGGAAACAAATACTTCACTTGTGGTCCGATTAAAACAACATCAGCATTTTTTATTTCCAGTTTCACAAGTTCTGAATCAACTGCTTTAATTTTATAATCCTTCCCTTGTTTCATTGCCTCTTCTTGCATTTTTCTTACAACCATACTCGTTGACATGCCTGCTGCACAACATAATAAAATGTACATCTTATACTGTCACTTTCTCTTCTACTCGTTTATGAAGAGTGATAAATTCTTCAGCAAGTTCTTTCACTGTAATTGCATTCATTAAATGATCTTGTGCATGCACTAACAGTAAACTGATTTCTGCATGATTTCCTCTTGCTTCTTCTTGAATTAAGTCTGTTTGAATGCGATGAGCTGCTGAAATCTCTTCACTAGCAAGTGTCATCTTTTCACTCGCATTCTCAAAATCTCCTTGTCTTGCAAAAGCAATTGCTTCAAGCGCCGCGCTTCTCGCATTGCCACCATGTAAAATTAACGCAAATGGAGTTTGCATATCAGTCATTTTAAATTCCCCCAAGCTATCTTTTTTCTATATTGTTATCTTATTATGAAAACGCATACAATTAAACATAAAAAACTTCCGTTGTGTAACGGAAGTTTTTATATACTTTTTCAAAACGATAGTAAAATCTCTTGAAATTCTTCAATCATTCCAGCCTGAGTTAATTTTTCTATCGTATGCTGACTAGACATAATATCATATAAAAAATCATAAAGCTTTTGTAAATCTTCATTATTATTGCGCTTTACACTAAATAAAATAATAACTTGTACTTTCTTATCTCCCCAGTCAACCGCTTTATTAAGTGTACAAAACAGCAAAAATGTTTTCTCACTTAATAACTGCATCGGATGTGGAATTGCAACTAAATTCCCAACGGCTGTAGGAGATGTATTCTCTCTTTCCATAACAGAATCATAAAAGTTTTCTGGTACATAGTTTTTCTCAGCGGCTTTCTCACATAAAAATTGGATAACCTCTTCTTTCGTAGAAGCGCTATGATTTAAAAAAATCAAATCTTCCTTTATATACTGCTGTACACTAGTATTCACATGCGTAAACAACTGCTGACCGATGGATTTAATTTCTTTATCATCAAATATTGAGTTCACTTTTATAACTGGAACAGGCAAACCACTCGGTATATGAATCGTACTAATAATACAATCTATTTTATCTTTATAAAGGTCTTCCACTTTCAATTGATAATAACCTGTAATCCCTACAATCTCTAATTTATCTCGGAACTGTGATAAAATTTTATATTTCAATAGCTGGGCGCTTCCTTGACCAGTCGCACAAACTAGTAAACATCTTTTCTTTTGATTCTGTTCCTGTAAACGACTCATCGCTCCGCCAAAGTGAATCGCAATATAACCAATTTCACTTTCCGGAATCGATTCTCCCGTATATTCACCAATTATATCTCCTACGAGAACCGCAATTTCAAAAGCATACGGATAATTCTTTTTCACTTCTGCCAATAGAGGATTTCTTGTATTTAACTTATACTTCAAACGGTTTAATAACGTTTTTAAATGAACACCAAAACCAAATAATAATTCTTCATCATAATAAAAAATAAGATTCCGTTCTTCCGCTACTTTAAAAAGAATATGTTGCATAAATGCATATAGATCTTTCCCTAATAGTTCTTCCACATTTTCATAACGATCTCTCGCTGTAACAGCAGTACTCAATAAATGCATCGTCACATATAAAACTTCTTCTTCTGGAAATGAAAGATGCAACTCTTTCTCTAAATCCCCTACAATCTCTTTCGCAATTGTATATTCTTTCTTTATTATGAGTTCTGATTGCTCCGCATTCAGTCCTTTCATATAATGTTGATCTTCACAACGCCTTATTGCAATTGCAATATGAATGACTAAATTATCAATTTCTATATCTGATAAATATATCGTTCCTCCCTCGATATACTTTAAGATAACCGAACGGATAAGCGGTATATGAGGTAACGATAAATATGTATCCCTCTGCTCAAACTGCTCATGAAACGGAGTATGATCATAGCGCGGTAAACCA
Source organism: Bacillus sp. AR2-1 (assembly GCF_008368755.1). Classification (NCBI taxonomy): domain Bacteria; kingdom Bacillati; phylum Bacillota; class Bacilli; order Caryophanales; family Bacillaceae; genus Bacillus; species Bacillus sp. AR2-1. The sequence goes on along the minus strand of NZ_QORY01000013.1, from coordinate 56,834 downwards.
TATTGTGATAAACAAGACCGAATATGAAACTCCTCTCCCACAATACGTATACCATAATACGGTCTCTTTTCAATTTGTAATTGATAGCGACCACATATATCTGTCACATCTTTCATAATTAAATTTACAGTCGATTTACTCACATAAATCTCCTCTGCTAACTGTGAAAGCTTTACATATCCCTCTGTCGTTACAATACGTTGCAGGATGTACGCTATCCTTTCTTCATAAGAAGTCGGGATCTTTTCAGTCTGTTTTTGAAATAGACCCACGCAAAACTCTTCAAACTTCTTCGTTTGTATAATTTCCAGTTCGTATCCAGTCCCTCTTTGCGATTCAATTTTCGCTCCGTTTTCTTCCAATATATCATTTAATAATTTTATATCTTTTTGAATCGTCTTCGTTGATACATGTAAACGGCTCGCTAAAAAAGCTCGATTTAACATCGATTTCTCTTCTAAAAACTCCTCTAAAATAGAAATTAATCGCTGATGCACTTTTGTCATAGCTCTTCCTCTCACAATTTATATATAAAAAGGAAAAAGCTGCTGAGGTCAGTAGTTTTTTCCTTTTTCATTTTATCTATTTCTTTAATGTAAATCCGAATTTATCCCACGCTTGTAAATAATCTAATAAGAAAATTTCTTCTTCCACAATTCGGCCAACTACATTTGTTTTTCCTGTATTCACCATATCTTTTAAAGCAATTTGTAATTCACCTTTGTATTGACCATACTGTTCATTATCAATTAAAAGATCACCGCGTTTAATTTCGCGTGTATTATGCGGTTTGAACTCTTCTTTCTTATATTTCACACGACTTTGTGTCGAACGAATCATATATTCAGATACATCTCCGCGGTAAAAATGAGGCTCGTCTAATACGATAATTTTTTCTAGTTCTGTTGTTGTATCATATAATCCTATATCAAATGTTTGTTTCTCTTTATTTAATGCACCTAGTGCTTGTAATTCTTCTTCTGATGCATACGCGTTCGCAATAATAACATCATCAATTAATTCTGTCGCAAATAAATGCTTCGCTTGTGTTGTCATCGGTAATTCACGATGCTGCTCTAACGTACATAAGCCTTCTGTTACTGGCCAAGGTCCGTACGTTGCATCAAAGGATGAAATAAACGCAGCCGTTCTCATACCGTAATCTTTAAATTGTTTCGAGCATTTAATGAAATGATCGTATGATAATCCTGAATAACGATGCGGATAAAAATTATGGCAACCAATTAAATTTTCACGGTTTGGTCTATGGCTCATAATGTTATCTACATATTTCGTACCGTTACTCATATTAATTTCAATTTTTAAGCCGTATGGATTGTAAGTCATAATCGATTCTTCTAAACCAGAGAATCCAACATCTAAACGAATGCCGTACGCTCCCAACTCATGGAAGAACGATAAATCATTATATGAAATACCTAATTGTGTAAAAACAGACGGACTAATATCAACTAATACTTGGAACCCTAATGCATTTGCATGAGAGATCGTTTCTTTAAACTCTTCTATAATTTTCTCTTTTTCTCCATCTACAGACAATAAGCATGTGAATACACGATTAAATCCGTATTTACTTGCTAATGTTAAATATTCCTTATCTTTCTCTACTGTTGAATGTTCTGGATAAATAGAAATACCTAATCGTCTCATATGTACACGCCTCTTTCTTCATTGTTTTGTAAACCTTTTCAAATATATGTAGTGAAAAAGTATATTTCCCCTTCTCATTCACTACTTTTTGAATCCGCTTTCTTTAAAGAAAAACCAATTTCTATCATTCATAACAACTACAAGTCTATACATCTATACTTTACATCTTTTTTTCAGAGTTGTGTAGCTTTTACACAAATTTGTCAGTTTTTTCACCGCAAAAATTGTTATACGTTTTCAAGGCACCTTCCTTGACTGTTACATTGACCAATACATATACTCGAAAGAAAAGAGAAAATTTTATATAGGGGATGAATATATGGGAGAAGCAATACTCGTAAAACGAGAATCGTTATGGACGAAAGAGTTTGTCGCTTTAATTTTTGCAAACTTATGTATGTTTTTAGGGTTTCAAATGTTAATTCCTACTTTACCTGTTTATGTGAAAGAAATTGGCGGCACAAGTTCTAATATCGGATTTGTTGTAGGCATGTTTACCGTGGCGGCACTTTTTGTTCGACCACTGACTGGAAACGCCTTGCAAAAATTCAACAAAAAAATCATTTTAATGATCGGTACTGCTATTTGTTTACTCGCTATGGGTAGTTATCTTTTCGCTTCAACCGTCTTCCTATTGCTTGCCGTGCGAATTTTACACGGAGCTGGCTTTGGTATTACAACGACTACATATGGAACTGTCGTTTCAGATTTAATTCCGCAAGCTCGTCGCGGCGAAGGCATGGGATATTTCGGTCTTTCTGGAACGATTGCAATGGCGCTCGGTCCACTTATCGGACTTTGGCTCATGCAAACATATAACTTCACGATGCTTTTTTTATGTGCACTTTCATGTACAATTGTTTCATTAATATTAACGAAACTACTTCAAATCAAAAAATCGCCGCAACCACCACAGCAAACATCTGGTACTTTTCTCGATGGATTTATTGAGCGCAAAGCTTTACTTCCTTCATTATTAATATTATGTATTACATTAATGTACGGCGGAATCGGGAGCTTTATTACATTATTTGCTACGGAAGTCGGAATTGCTGATATAAGCCTCTTCTTCTTATTTAATGCACTTGCAATCGCTGTCACTCGTCCGTTTTCTGGAAAGTTATACGATGCGAAAGGTCATGCATTCGTTATTATTCCAGGGGTTATCATTACGTTTACAGGTATTATTTTATTGTCGTATACAACTACAATTCCGAGTTTAATTATTGCAGCAGCATGCTACGGAAGTGGTTTTGGAGCGATTCAACCTGCACTACAAGCATGGATGATCGACCGAGTAGCACCACACCGACGAGGAGTCGCAACAGCTACATTCTTCTCAGCATTTGACCTCGGTATTGGCGCTGGCGCAATTATATTTGGATTCATTGCACACTTTACCAACTATGCAACTGTATATCGATATTCCTCTCTATTACTTATCGCTTTTCTTTTCATTTACATCACAAGCTTACGGAAGCAAAAACAAGGGGATAAAACAAAAGAAAAAGCCGTTGGGTAATGCTAATGGGTTCTTTTTCGAAGTACTTGGACCAAAAAATCATGTATACACATTTGTAAAAAGCAGTGGATTCCTAAAAAATCACACTGCTTTTTGCATTGTATTGAAGAGTGAACCGCTGTTCTATTTATTCATGTTGTTCGTATGATATTAACATATAGAACGAATTGGAGGAAATATTAATGAAAGCAATAGTATATACAGAATACGGTCTCCCCGACGTTCTTCAACTGAAAGAGATAGAAAAACCTGCTCCTAAGGACAATGAAATACTAGTAAAAATAAAAGCGACAACCGTAACAGCAGGAGATATTCGCTCACGAAGTTTTACGGTTCCCTCTTCTGTTTGGCTACCCGCTCGAATCGCACTTGGCTTTAAGCAACCGAAAAAACAAATACTTGGAATGGAATTGGCTGGTGAAGTTGAATCAGTAGGAAAAGACGTCACACGATTTAAAAAAGGAGACCAAGTTTTTGCAGCCACCCAAGTAAATTTTGGTTCTTATGCTGAGTATATTTGTCTACCTGAAGTTGGAGCAGTGTGCATGAAGCCCTCCAATATATCCTATGAAGAAGCCGCAGCCATCCCAATTGGAGCACGTACAGCTTTGTTTTTCCTTAGGAAAGCTAACGTTCAAAGCGGTCAAAACATTCTTATTTACGGAGCTTCTGGAAGTGTCGGAAGTTATGCAGTACAAATTTCCAAGTATTTCGGCGCAACAGTTACAGGTGTGTGCAGTAGCTCCAATTTAGAATTGGTCAAATCTCTAGGAGCTGACGAAGTAATTGATTACACCACAAAAAATTTTTCTACTACAGACGAAACTTATGATGTTATCTTTGAAGCGGTAAACAGGAGCTCCTTTTCAGAGTGTATTAAAATGTTAAAGGAAGATGGTACCTATATAAATATTGTTGAACCGTTACCAAGTGCTCAAATGTTCTGGACTAAATTGACAAGTCGCGTGAAACTCATATTAAGTCAAAACGCACCTGAAACTTCCGAAGCATTAAATTTCCTTAAAGAACTTGTTGAGGACGGTAAAATAAAAGTGGTCATTGATAGGCAATACACTTTTGAGGAAATTATTGAAGCTCACATATATGTTGAAAAAGGACATAAGAGGGGAAATGTCGTCATAACTATGGAGCATGATGACGATTCTAAATAAAGAAAAAACACTTTGCATAATTGTTAAAATGCAAGGCACCGAAAGTTTTTAACATAAAAAGGCAGAGCAAATTCATATGCGAATTGCTCTTTTTTATTGTTGCGAGCATCTCAAAAGAAAACAGTTTAAAATAATTTAATCGTTTTTTACTTTCATTAAATAAATCCATTTCAAACCTCCCCCGTTTCCCTACATATTTTTCTAACTTTAATCAAAAAATATGCAAAGAACCATCATCATAACAAAATAAAATTCCAATCCGCATACCCAGTTGGGTAGTTTCCCTTCACCTATTTTTACTATCAATAAATAGTGTGACAAATGTGACTTCTTTACAAACCGATTAGATATATCATCTAAAAAACCAATTAAATCCAGGTGTTTCTTTAAAGGTTTGTAAACTTTTTATCACTTTGTAAATTTAGTGTAAATTTTACTGATAAACCGTTTACAGTGCCTCAAGGTTTAGTTAATAATTACATCGTACATGAAATTTAAGGAGTGGAATGCGTGGAATACAATATTCAAGATATGATCTTCCAGTTCATTGGTGGATTAGGTATTTTCTTATTCGGTATTAAATACATGGGCGATGGACTGCAACAAGCAGCTGGAGATCGTCTTCGCGATATTTTAGATCGCTTTACAACAAACCCACTTATGGGTGTGCTAGCAGGTATGTTAGTTACTGTATTAATCCAATCAAGTTCAGGAACAACCGCTTTAACAGTCGGACTTGTAAGTGCCGGATTTATGACATTAAGACAAGCAATCGGTGTTATTATGGGTGCGAACATCGGTACGACAGTTACTGCATTTATTATCGGAATTAAAATCGGAGAATACGCTCTCCCAGTTATGGCAGTTGGAGCAATTTTGCTATTCTTCTTTAAAAATAAAAAAGTACATTCTGTAGGTCAAGTTGTATTTGGTTTTGGTATGTTATTCTTCGGTTTAGAATTAATGAGCGCAGGTATGAAACCTCTTCGTTCTTTAGAGGCATTCCAAGAGTTAATGGTTAGCATGAGTGACAATCCAATTTTAGGAATTATTGTCGGTACAGTGTTCACTTTAATTGTACAAAGCTCAAGCGCAACAATCGGTATTTTACAAGAACTATTCGGTCAAGGTGCTATTGATTTACAAGCTGCTCTTCCTGTATTATTCGGTGATAATATCGGTACGACAATTACAGCAGTATTAGCAGCAATCGGTACTTCAATTGCTGCAAGACGTGCAGCATTAGTTCACGTTATCTTTAATATTATCGGTACCCTTATCTTTACGATTATATTAATACCATTTACAAGTTTAATTCAATATTTCCAAACGTCATTAAATTTAAATCCAGAAATGACAATTGCATTTGCACACGGAACATTTAACGTAACGAATACAATTATTCAGTTCCCATTCATTGCAGTATTAGCATGGATCGTAACAAAAATCATTCGTGGTGAAGATTCATCTATTAACTTCAAACCGCAACATTTAAACCCAATCTTTATTGAGCAATCTCCAGCTATTGCTTTAACAGAAGCTCAAAAAGAAATCATCCGTATGGCTGAGTTTTCATTACACGGATTAAAAGAAGCGAATCAATTTTTAAATACACAAGACAAAAAACACGCTGATATGGCTACTCAATTAGAAGGAGCTATTAACAATTTAGATAAAAAAATTATCGAGTATTTAGTTTTACTATCAGAAAAACCACTTTCACCTACAGACTCTGAAAAGCATTCGGTGCTAGCAGGTGTCGTTGGAGATATTGAACGTGTCGGTGATCATGTAGAAAACCTTGTAGAACTTGTAGATTTCCAAATTTCACATCGTGTTTCACTATCAGACGAAGCACTAGCTGAATTAAATGAAATGCTTGAGTTAACAATTTCAACATTACAAGATGCAATCAATGCTTTAACTAACTTCGACACTGAACTAGCTCAAACGGTTATTGCAAAAGAACGTAAAATTGACCAAATGGAACGTGTTCTTCGTAAACGTCACGTATTACGTCTGAACGAACGTAGCTGTTCAGGTGATGCAAGTATCATCTACGTTGATATGGTAAGTAACTTAGAGCGTATCGGTGATCACGCTGTAAATATCGCTGATGGTGTTTTAGGTGAACAAGGTAAAATCAATTTAAAACAATCATTATAATAAAAAAGAGACGCTTAAGTTAGCGTCTCTTTTTTATTTCATATTTACAACCGTTCTTCCTTTTAACTTTCCTTGCAATATAAGTGTAAACCTTTCATCTAACTCTTCCAATGTACATTCTTCTGTATAAGATAGTAACTCATTATTTTCCCATTCACTTGCTAAGAGCGTCCACACATTTCTTCTCACATCCACTGGGCATTGCACAGAATCTATTCCTAAAAGACTTATACCTCGCAAAATAAACGGATATACCGTTGTTTGTAACTCCTGCCCTGCCACATTACCGCATGTCGTTACACAACCACCATACTTTACCGTTTTTAAAGCGGTTTCTAGCATATGTCCACCTACAGTATCGATAACCCCGGCGTATATCCCTTTTAACATTGGTCTTCCTGATTCATCATTCAACTCCGTACGATGAATCACTTGTTTCGCTCCTAGACGTAGTAGCATCTCTTCCTCTTCCATTTTCCCTGTCGCTCCTACTACGTTAAATCCTAGCTTACTTAAAATACTAACAGCTACACTCCCTACGCCGCCTGTGGCACCCGTTACTAAAACATCTCCCATACTAGGCGTTATGCCTGCTCCAATAAGCTTATATACTGATAAAGCAGCTGTAAAACCTGCTGTCCCGTACATCATACTTTCCTTTAATGACATTCCCTCTGGTAAAGGGGTGATCCAAGATGCTGGCACGCGAATATATTCTCCGAAACCACCAGAAGTATTCATACCTAAATCATATCCCGTTACAATGACTTGATCTCCTACCTTAATGGTTTCCCCTTCACTACTCACAACTTCTCCTGCTGCATCAATTCCTGGCGTATGAGGATATGTTCTCGTAACACCTTTATTACCCGTGGCTGAAAGCGCATCTTTATAATTTAATGAAGAATAGTGAACCTGTATTAATACGTCCCCCTCAGGTAAACTACTTACTTCTCTCTCTACAATGTTTCTTACAAACTGCTTACTTTCTGTTTCGTTCACAACGATTGCTCGGAATGATGTATGATTCACTATGCCCGCTCCTTTATCCGTAAAATTCTTCTTTATTATATAGAAGAAACCAGTAAACCTACTCATTTCTTCTTGGCTATATTTCAACAAATCTTACTTCTCTATCACTTTCTCACAATACATGTTTTCATTTCCACTAAAACAACTTATACTTATTCTACATCTGAAAAATAAAATATAGAAAATCTGACTTTTTATAAATATATTGAATTTTTACGAAATGTAAATGATTTGTAATGTCTTTTTTCGTCAAATTTCATTATAATAAGTGGATGTGAGTGTCGTATTTCAATCCAAATGAAGGAGTACAGGAAATGGAGCAAAACCCATCTTTGCAAGAAAATACACGCAGTAAACCGAAAAAAAGTAGGAAAAAAACAAAAATTATTATAGGCGTTATTCTATTCTTTTTAATAATAGGTGGCGGTTATACTTGGTTTTTAGTAAATAAAGCATCTTCTGCTGTTCGAAATGCCGCACACGATTTAGCGCGCGGTGATAAATCTGATTTACGTGATAAAGCTGTAAAACCTATCACAAATAACGTCTCCGTCTTAATCATGGGTGTTGATGAAAGCGATGTCCGCGGGAAAGAATATGGAGAAGCTATAAGAACGGATGCACTACTACTTGCAACGTTTAATAAAGATAGCAAAACTGTAAAACTATTAAGTATTCCACGAGATACATATACTTATATCCCAGTGGAAAAGAAAAAAGATAAAATTACACACGCTCATGCATACGGTTCTACTAAAAACGGAAAAGATGGTGGACCCCAAGCAAGCATTGATGCAGTTGAAAAATTAATGAATGTTCCCGTTGATTACTTTGTAAAGTTTAACTTCAAGTCATTTATGAAAATTGTCGACGATTTAGGTGGTATTGAAGTCGATGTACCAGTTGAATTTACTGAACAAGATAGTAATGATACTGCTGATGCGATTCACCTGAAGAAAGGTGTTCAAAAGCTAAATAGTGAAGAAGCTCTTGCCCTTGCTAGAACGCGCCACATCGATAGTGATGCAATGCGTGGACAACGCCAACAGCTCGTTATTGAAGCTATTTTAAAGAAACTAACAAGCGTTGGATCTGTAACAAAAGTTGGTAACATCATTGATGATATTAACGGCCAATTCGTTACGAACTTAACATTCGATGATATGCTTTCATTCTATAAGTACGGATCGGATTCGGAAATTGAGAAATTACAAATTCAAGGTGAAGACTGCTATATGGAAAAAGGTGACGATACATGTAGCAAATCTGCTGGCGGCGGCCGAACATATTACTACAATCCAGATAAAAAAGAATTAGCAAATGTAACAAACGGGCTTCGCGCTCACCTTGGATTACCTGCATATACAAAAACAGACTCTGATTCGAAGAAAACAAGCACAGAGAAAACAAAAGAATCTAAGTCTGAAAATTCAAGTGAACGCGAATCAAGTAACAATGAAGTGAAAAATAAGAATAAAAATAGCAGTGAAGATACAGAAGCATCGTCTAACGACAATGAATAAAAAAGAAGCAGTTCTCTATGGAGGTAGAGTACTGCTTCTTTTTATTTCTTCTAAATCAAAAATCAGAACTTTCTAACTATCTTTTTTAATATTTTTAAATTATAATAAATAGTAGCAATCTATTCCAATTATCAGGGGGCTCATACATATGAAAGCTGCAGTAAAACATAACATCTCAGATTTTAAAGACTACTTAAAATCCAACGATATATACATGGAAGAAAATATAGATGAAAATGATGGTTCTGTTCATTTTTCAGTAGGCTTAGAAACAGAAGCTGGCGCAAAAATTCAACTTATCGCTGCTTTCCAAAACGAACATCCTACTGTGGATATATACTGCTTCAATGTTGCTCACGTACCTGATGCAACATCAACAAATGATATTTTGCATGTTATCAATGAATTAAACACATCTTATCGATTTGCAAAATTCACATTAAACAAGCAAAATGCAATTGATATTTCAGCATCGCTTGCATTCTCAGAACCAAACTTTAATCCAGCACTTGTCTTTGAACATACGAGAATGCTATATAAATTAGCAAATGACGAATATAAAAACTTAATGAAAGTTATTTGGGCATAAATCAGCCTGCACCAATCAGGCGTTTACTACCTTCAAATAGCGGCATAAATAAAAGGATGAGCTGCAAGCAGCACCATCCTTTTATTTCGATATCATATCAATCCACATCTTAACAGCAGTGCCTACAATCAAAATCGATAACATATATTGCAATGCTTTTTGATTGATCTTTTTCCCGACTCGCACTCCAAGCGGCGCAGCAAAGATACTTGCAATCGCGATAATAAGAGCTGGAATTACAACTACTTGCCCAGTTATTACTTTTCCAGTCGTAATTCCTACTGAGGAAATAAACGTAATTGCGATAGATGTTGCTATTGTTGTACGTATCGGCAATTTTAAAATGACCAGCATAATGGGAACTAATAAGAAAGAACCTCCAGCACCTATAATGCCTGATGCTCCGCCTACAATAAATGCTAACAAACTTGCTAACCATTTATTATATGTCACTTCACCACTATTATTTCGTTTCGGGACAAACATCATAATAGCAGCTATTGTTGCTAACGCTGCATAAACAACATTGACCGTATGTTCCGCTAATACGTTAGCACCAAAACTCCCTATGAAACTTCCTATTAATATACTAGCTCCCATATACACAACTAGTGTTTTATCCATATCATTACTTTTCCGATAGGCCCATGCCCCTGCAAAAGTTGCAAAGAATACTTGAACCGCTGTAATACCACTTACTTCATGTGACGTATAGCCAGTAAACCCCAGCAATACCGGAATGTATAAGATCATCGGATAATTAATAATCGCACCGCCAATTCCAACCATTCCTGATATAAACGATCCTATAAACCCAATTATAAAAAGTAATACGACTAAGCTCATCTTACATCCCCTCCCTTCTAAAAAGAAGGTGAATTAAATGAATAAGTTTACATTCCCATCCGAAGCATCTGCTAAATAAGCTCCTACTCCTGCAAACTCTACCCCTTCCATAATCTCTTCCTCTTTTAACCCTAATAAATCTACTGTCATTTGACAAGCGACAAGTTTAATCCCCTGTTCTTTCGCCAAATCGATTAAATCGGGTAAAGGCATCGCATTATGTTTTTTCATAATACCTTTAATCATCTTTGGTCCCATACCTGCAAAATTCATTTTTGATAATCCCATCTTATCCGCACCGCGTGGCATCATCTTTCCAAATACTTTTTCGATGAAAGTTTTCTTCACCTTCACATGCTCATCTTTCCTTAAAGCATTTAATCCCCAAAAAGTATGAAAAATAGTTACCTCTTGATCATACGCCGCTGCACCATTTGCAATAATATAAGCAGCCATTGCTTTATCATAATCTCCGCTAAATAAAACGATTGTTGTTTTCTTCTGTTGTTCCATGTTTTTCTCCCTCCGATTACCTATAGGGGTATTTTGTCATTTATAAAAAGGCTCAAATCATGTATCTCTGTACTATACGACTTTACCTTCCCATGCTAACATACCACCTACCATATTAATTGCTTGAAAACCGTAGCTCTCTAAAAACTGAACTGCTCGTGCACTTCTTCCGCCAGAACGACAAACGATAATATACTCTTTCTTTTTATCCAACTCATGCATACGAAACTCTAATAGTCCTAGTGGAATATTACATGCTTCTGGGATTTTCCCCTCGGCAACTTCTTCTACTTCACGTACGTCTACGATATTGACTGCTTCTTTACGTAACAATTTTTCTTCTAATTCTTTTACTGTCATTTCTTTCATTTTAAATTTCCTCCTCACAAACCATTCATACCGCCTGAAACATTGATAACGTGCTGAAATCCTAATTTCTTTAATACCTTTGCTGCTTGCTTACTTCTCATCCCGCTCTGACAAATAACGATTACTTCCTTATTTTTATCTAATTGATTTGCTTTACTAGCTAACTCATTTAATGGGATATTCTGAAACCCTTTCATATGATTCCCTCTATACTCACCTACTGTACGTACATCGATAAATTGTTTATTCTTTTGCCCCATCATCCGTTTTAAATCTTTTCCTGAAATATTTTTTACTCCTCTAACTGGTAAGAAGCGAGAAATAATAAACCACGATACAAGTACAATTAAGATTACATTTAATATTGTCTTTACATCCATAAAACTATTTAAACTCCTTTTGTGCTTTTTTCCCGTCCAAATATAAACTATAGCTTTGAATATGGAACCCTTTCTTTCTTAAAAAACGAACACTTAAATTCCGATCCACTTTATTATGAACAATAAGATGCAAAGGCTTATTTGGTATTTCATGATAATACCGTTTTAAATACGCATACGGTATACACATAATTCTAGAAGTGTTATCACTGTGACTCTCTGTATAATTGCGTACATCTACAACAACACTTTCCATTTTCCTTACTTGTTCTAACGAAATATATGCAACGTTTAAAACCGGAATGTAACGTTTTACTAAAATTCCTAGCATCCATACTAGTAGAGATATAACTATATAAAACATATATGATTATCCTCTTTACTTTCAATAATAAGCATAGGATGTAATCTTCCACTTGTTATTGAACTGCTATGCTTTCTTGATCCAGAATTTTAATTCACCAGATTCTTCCGTGTGTTTTAACACTTCATGACCGCCTTTTTGTGACCATGCTGGAATATCTTTAATCGCACCTTTATCTGTTAAGTGTACTTCTAACACTTCCCCCGATTGTAATGCTTCCATTGCCTTCTTTGTTTTTACAATTGGCATTGGACATGCTAATCCTTTTACATCTAATACTTCTTTCACTTTCATCTTATATGCCTCCTATTTTTATAATTAAGCTTTCTTAATCCAGAACTTTAATTCGCCGTCTTCTTCTGTATGCTTTAACACTTCATGACCGCCTTTTTGTGACCATGCTGGAATATCTTTAATCGCACCTTTATCTGTTAAGTGTACTTCTAACACTTCCCCCGATTGTAATGCTTCCATCGCCTTCTTTGTTTTCACAATTGGCATTGGACATGCTAATCCTTTTACATCTAATACTTCTTTCACCTTCATCTTATATACCTCCTATTTTTATTTCATTTGAAACCGAATTAATTATGAACAGCACAACGGTTTGGACCAATCTCCATTTCACGCTCTTCGTCTTGACTTGGATTTAATCGCCCCATATTTGTTTGACGAATTTCTTGATATGCATTCGGTTGAGGTGGTAAATTCTCTGTTACAACTTTACGAAACTCTCCCTCATCCTCAATATTTAATCCTGCATTATACGCAAATAAATCTTTTAATTTAGCACTAACAATGCCACTCTCGTCCATTTCACTTATTTTTGAATAATGAGCCGGTAACACAACTAAGTTTTGAGATAGTTCTTTATATCGGCTATACAAAGTAGTACGTAAATCACTTACCCAATCTTCAGCTTTCCCAGCAAGGTCTGGACGCCCAATTGAATCTACAAATAAAATATCGCCTGATAATAAATAGGAATCATCTACAATAAATGACGTACTTCCAATCGTATGCCCTGGTGAGTATAATGCGTCAATTTCAATTTTAGTACCCCCCACCGTAATAACAGATCCTTCAACAAGTGGTTTATATGAGAACACAACTTCCTCCGCATCTTTTGGCGGCAACCAATACGTACCACCTACTTTTTCCGCTAACTTACGTCCGCCAGAAATATGGTCTGCATGTAAATGTGTATCCATTATATTCGTAATCGTAACACCATGTTCTTTCGCAAACTCTTCGTACGCTTCAACTGTTCTTACTGCATCAATAACTGCTGCTTCACCGTTTGAAACGACCATATAAGATAAGCAACCTTTTCCAAGACGGTTAAACTGATACATACTTCCGCCATCTTTTAAATCTCCAACTTTTATAGGCTTTATATATTCACTCCAAGCCTTCATACCACCAGATAAATAATAAACATTTTCTAATCCAGCCTCTGTTAATTGCTCTGCCACAAATATAGAAGACCCTTCTTTTGCGCATACTACTAAAACATCTTTATCTTTAGGTAGTTCACTTACAATATGATCTACACCCTCTAATAAATCAAAGTACGGCACATTCATTGAAGTAACTTCTTTTCCTTCAATTTTCCAATCTTCATAATCCGCCTCATTACGAACATCTAAAATAAATAACTTTCCGAATAAAACTTTCTCTGCAACATCTTTTGCTTGTAACGGTTTAACGTTCATCTCATTACCCCCATAGGTATATTTTTATTTAAAAAATTTTATTTTTCCACATTGCCTTGCCACTCTAACATGCCTGGAATGACATTTTTCACATTTGCATAACCTTTCTCTTTCAACATGTGGCAAGCTACATCACTACGGTTACCAGTTCGGCAAACAACATAAATTTGCTTCTTCTGATCTAACGCTGCACTGTCTAATTCCCCTAACGGCACGGAAACAGCCGATGGAATATGACCAAAAGCGAATTCCGCCGCTTCACGAACATCTACTACAATACACTCTTCACCACTTAATAATATCTCTTCCAATTCCGAATTCGTAATTGTTTGAGGATATTTCACTACTTCATTCACTTCATGCTCGTGTGCTTTTCTAACGTAATGCATCAATACATCACCTTCGTGTTTCGTCCCGATGTACTGATGACCTACTTTACTCGCCCAACTTTGTATATCTACAGTAGACCCTTTATCTGTTGCCTGAACTTCAATCACTTGCCCTGATGTCAAACCTTCCATCGCCTTCTTCGTCTTCACAATCGGCATCGGACAGGCCAAACCTTTACAATCTAAACTCATATCCACTTTTATACTCATAGTCGATTCCTCCATAATTTATATACATATACCTGTAGGGGTATATTAAAATGTTTTTGAAAATCTGTCAACACTTATGTTTGACAGATTATCGGCTTTTTACAAGTAATTGAACAGCTTCTTTAATTAACTCTTCATTTGAACCATTACCGCTTTCAAACTGCTCACGCAAACATTGCTCTAGATTCGTTCCAACAACAAGTCCAATTGTACGATCAAGTGCAGAACGAGATGCCGTTAACTGTGTAATAACCTCTCGGCAATCTTTTCCTTCTTCCATCATACGAAGCACACCACGAACCTGACCTTCAATACGTTTCAATCTATTTTTCATATCTTGATTATATTCCATTCTATAATCACCTCATTACCATTATGTCACTATTTATAACCTATGACAATATATTATACCCTATAGGGTATTTTGTAAACCCCTATTTTTAATGTTTATCTTATATGTTCACAAAACAAGAAGTGAAACCTTAATACATAAGCTTTCATCTTCCACTAAATTTTGAAATGGAAGATGAAAAAATATTAATACGCAACACGTTCTGGTAATACTGTCCCATACAATTTAAAGCCACCATCTACATTCTTTACCTTATATCCTTTTTCCATTAATATGCGCGCTGCGACATAACCTCTCATACCAAGTTGACAGGTAATATATATTTCTTTATCTACCGGTACTTCATCCAAACGATCACGTAACTCATCTAAGGGGATATTAATAGAACCTTTAATCATTCCTTGTTTGAGTTCATTAGGCTCTCGAACATCAATAAGATATCCACCATTTTCAATAATACGATCTACCTCATGCCATTGTACTGTGTCCACGAAACCATCTACTATATTACTTGCCGCATACCCCACCATGTTTACTGGGTCTTTTGCAGAAGAATAAGGCGGGGCATATGATAATTCTAAATCTGGCAAATCAATTACGGTTAAGTTTGCCTTCATTGCCGTTGCAATAACATCAATACGCTTATCTACACCGTCACGCCCTAACGCCTGCGCCCCATACATTTTTCCGCTTTCTTTATTAAAAATTAATTTTATTAACACTGGCGTCGCATTCGGATAATATCCGGCATGCGAATTCGCCTGTACGTGTACTACCTCATAGGGTATATTTAATCGTTTTAATATTTTCTCATTTACTCCCGTCGCAGCAACTGTTAAATCAAAAACTTTAGCTACAGAAGTTCCCAGCGTACCTTTATATAAAGAATCCGTACGACCATGAATAATATCTGCTAACATGCGACCTTGACGATTAGCTGGCCACGCTAACGGAATCATCGTTTCTGTTTCTGTAACAAAATCCTTTACTTCAATCGCATCACCAATTGCATATATGTGCGGGTCCGACGTTTGAAAACTCTCATCTACCTTTATCGTTCCTCTAACTCCTAGTGCTAACCCTGCATCCTTCGCTAAACTGCTCTCTGGTTGCACACCAATTGCTAAAATAATCATATCTGTCTTTATGATTGAACCACTTTTTAAACGTACAACAGTCCCGTGCTCTTCTAATGCATCTACACCATCTTCTAAAACAAGCTCAACATTGTGCTTTTTCATATGCTCATGCACATATGCTGCCATTTCATAATCAATTGGTGGCATTACTTGATTTGCCATCTCTACAAGAGTAACATCAATTCCTCGTTCTCTTAAGTTTTCAACCATTTCTACTCCAATAAATCCGCCACCAATAACCGTCGCATGATGTGGTTTCTTCCCATCAATGTACGCTTTAATACGATCTGTATCAGGTACATTTCGTAACGTAAACAACGCCTTCGCTTCTTCAATACCTGGAATAGGTGGAACGATTGGTTTTGCCCCTGGTGAAAGAATTAAAATATCATATTCCTCGTTATATGTTTCATTTGTAGTTACATTCTTTATAGTAATTGTTTTCTCTTCTTTATTTATCTTTACCACTTCACTCAATACACGTATATCTAAATTAAAACGCTTTGACATCCTTTCAACAGTTTGTACTAATAACTTTTGTCTTTCTGTAATGACACCGCCAATATAGTATGGTAAGCCACAATTTGCAAATGAAATATATTCACCACGCTCCACCATAATAATTTCATCTTCTTCGCTTAAACGACGAAGCCTTGCAGCTACTGATGCCCCGCCGGCAACTCCACCTACTACTACAATTTTTCTAGACATATTTCAAACCTCCATCTTATTTATTTTCTTAATGTATCAAAAACAGAAAACTTATACCCGTATGGGTATATAATAAAATATACAAAAATCATTTTCAATATATATATCTTTTGTTCACAAATTCGAAACAAAAAAACCTAGATATCTCCAGGTTCCTTTCTGTATGATTAAATCCATGCCTAAAGGCGGCGTAGTATGGAGTAATACTTATTTTTGACGGCTGAATTCATTTACGGATGAAGTAATTTGTCATACTTCCTATAAACTCTTTGTAAAACTATAATCCATTTCTCCACCTAACGCTTCAGGTGTATCACCAGTTTCTCTAAAATCATGTGTATAAATTTGTTCAAATGAACCGAAATCTACTTGCTTATAAAATTCATAGCAAGGGAAACCATCATGTTCTCCTTGAATATTAATACTACCATCCTTTTTCACACATACAGTTAATAAATAGTCCACAGGAGGAGCATACACATTTAACGGATTACTTGCACTTGCTCTCATTTTGAATTGCACACCATCAGAATTCCATTCAATATCCGTACACACAATATTTTCAGTACTCGCTTTTCCTGTTCTTTTATTCACCGAACCATCTGGGTTTGTAACCTTCTCTGTCGTAATACCCGTGTCCGCATATGAAAACACTTCTTCTTTATAAAAATCCACTACTACCTCTTGCTCAACTCTAGAGCGCATAGCGTTTACCGCATACGGTGTAAATTCACGGGAATCACCTTCGAATTGGATTACTTTTCCCGTTTCCATATCCTTCTTAGCTTCAGTCCAAGACATTGGAATAAATACACTGGCTCTAATTTTAACGATATTAGTCATAAGAAACACCTCTATAATTTTATTTTAAATACTGCATATCATTGAGTAAAACAGATCACAATTTCGGTCCCATAATCAATAGATTTCTCTTTTAACGTTTGCTACTTCCTTCTGAAAAATAGCGCTATATTTATTAGATTGTCGTTTTAAAACTATATTCCATTTCTCCAGCTAGTGCTGCTGGGGTATCATCCGTTTCTCTGAAATCATGTGTGTATATTAATTCAAATAAACCAAAGTCTATTTGTTTATAAAATTCATAGCAAGGGAAACCATCGTGTACACCTTCAACATGCACAGTACCACATTCATTAACTCGTATAGTCAAAAAATAGTCAGCTGCAGGTGCTGTCGTGTTTAACGGATTACTTGCACTTGCTCTCATTTCAAATGAAACTTCATCTTCACTCCATACAATATTTGTACATACAATGCTTTCTGTACTTGTTTCTCCTTTTTGATACTCAATTGAGCCATCTGGATTTGTAATCTTCACAGTGACGATACAAGCATCTGCATATGTGAAAATTTCTTTTTTATAAAAATCAATATTCACTTCTTGTTCTAATCTTGAACGCTTTGTGTTCACAGCGTATGGTGTAAACTCACGTGCATCTCCAGCATATTCAAACACTCTTCCTGTTGCAGAATCCTTAATAGGTTCCAGCGATGCATATGGTGCAAATACACTCCCTCTAATTTTAACGATATTAACCATGTGAAACCTCCATTGATTCTATTTATATAAATCATTATTTGTACTATACGGAATATAGTCAATTTGATTGACTATATTCTGTATAGTACAATAGGTTTCACATGTAGTCAACTTAATTGACTATAATTACGGAGGTTATATACATGGATCATTCAACATTTAACGAACTAGACCTTACTTCACTTTTATCATTATCTTTCAGTACATTAATTACTGAACTACATGAAAAATTAAGTGAATTAGGATTTGAAGATATTAGGCCAGCACATGGTTTTATGTTCAAACGCATTCTTCCTAATGGAGCAACTGGTATAGAACTAGCTGAGTATTTAGGGATTTCCAAACAAGCTGTAAGTAAAATGGTAGATTCTCTTGAGAGTAGTGGTTACGTTACACGTAAAACGCATCCTACTGATAAAAGAGGTAAGATCATTATTTTAACCGAACGTGGTTTGTCAGTAATGAAAGCAAAAGAAGAAATAATAGCTGAAATAGAACAGCGATGGATTGAAAACATAGGTGCAGAACGAATGCAAATGCTTAAAGAAGATTTAACAACATTCGTTACTAAAAAAAATACAGGAAAATTATCATCAAATATACGCCCTGTTTGGTAAACAAAAACTCCATATAAAAAACGAATCCATTTTGATTATTCTTTTTCAAAATGGATTCGTTTTTTACAGTTTTATTAATAATTATTGTTTCTTTTAAATTTTATATTAAATACATGAAAGTCTATATTTTAAACATTATATGATTTCATAACTCTCTGCACAATCAAACTCGCCGTATTCTCCTCCGGTGGCATCAACAAATTTGTAGCTGGCCCATATACGACAGGACTTAATTCCACTTCATATCCACCATATACATACTCTTCCTTTGTAGGTAAATAACCAATATATCCGTTCGTATATCCACCAAAGAAAGCTAGTTCATTTTGAAGACTCTCTTTCACTTCTAACGCAGTTTCTGAAAAAGGTTCCATCGGTATACCAGAGAACATACCATCATTAACTTGAAACAGTTGAACTTCCAAATCAATACGTAACTGCCGAATACCTTGCTTATATTTCTCTAAAACGATAGTAAACCATTCATCCGTGTTCACACCCCACTGCTTCTCCGCTAATTGAGCCATTCTTCGTATCTCATGAATTTCTGGAATATCTTTCAACTTCATTTGCATCATACTCGAAACTGTTCTTAAATTTACAATTGGGCTATATGTAACTATTGGCAACATCGTTAATACATGTCCACTAAGTGTGTAAGCCATTTTCTTTAATGCTTCCCTTGAACCACGATGCTTCGCATTTACATTACCAGCAGCTCCTTGCATAATAATAACAGGACAGTTTACGATTTTCTCAAGAATCTCCCTCGTCATTCCAGGATAATCCGCTGATAATACATCGCTATCACCTTTTAAAACATTCGGATGCGCAGTACAAAATACAATAATTCCAGATAGCTCCTTCGTTTCAGCATGTCTTATTGCTAACATACCAATTCGTTTATCTACAACACCTTCTATATTTGTTCCCATCTTTGCTCTTCCATCAGATGTTCTCTCTCTTCGGTTGACCCCAATATCACCTGTCGTAACACCCCAGCCAACTTCACAGAGCTTCAAGTTGTTATCCGCAGTAACCGCACCTTGCACTACATTATTTACTAAACTCGTTTTATACGAATTTACTAAAGGTTGCTCACCGACTGTTTCTGGACCAGAGTGTGTATGTGTATAAACAACTGTTATTCGCTCAAATGGCACATGAAGCCTACTAGCTACTCGCTCACGAATTACATTCGTATCTTCTACTAACATCCCAATATTATCAACACTTATAAACACCGTTTTCATTTCATTTTTTTCAAATACAAAGACCGTCCCGTAAATACGCTCTTCAATATTATTTATTCCTGTCTCTCTATGGTATCCGACAAAATCAATACCGACAGGCGGCGTAATATCCACCTTGCATACCCCTATTTTGCTCATTTGAATCGCTCCATTTCTCTATGTAACTCCCTTTTTCAAGAATAGCATATTTAACCTTGTTCCAAATAAAAAAGAACGGACATAGCATTCTATGTCCGTTCTTTTCATCACACATACTTCCGATGCACCATCTTCCCATCATAAGAAAATACAACGCCCTTACTCTCCACAATCGACTCCATATGCACCGTTCTTCCCCATAATTGATGAAGGTATGGCAATACTTTTTCTAAGTATTTTAAATCGAGCTCGATCCCTTCGTAACTATGTTTAATGTACAACTCTCCGTTCTTTAAGTAGTCCCCGTCTTCTACTACTAAGTACGGGAAGCCACCATTTGTACGCATATTTACGAGCTGATCACGCACATGTTCCCATTCTTTATCTATTACTTTATATTCTTTTCCTTGGCGCTGGAATAAGTACATATCTTCTCTCATTACGAGGTCTTTATTTAAGTAGTTTCTTAAGAACGATACGTCCCACTCAATTTCACGTACTTCAAAAATTTTATCTCGACCAGATCCTGGTTTTACACCGCGTCGCTTCATTTCTTCTGTCGGGTTGTTGTAACGTTCTTCAATATCTTCAAACATTTTAATACCGAGGTAGTATGGGTTAATGCTTGTTTTTGATGGTTGAACTACACCTGCATTAAGCTTTGCGAATTCAATCGCTTCAGAAGATGTTAAGTCCATTTCACGAAGTATGCGTTGATGCCAGAAGGAAGCCCAGCCTTCATTCATAATCTTCGTTTCAAGCTGTGGCCAGAAATATAACATTTCCTCGCGCATCATCGTTAATATGTCGCGCTGCCACTCTTCTAGCTCACGGCTATATTCTTCAATAAAGAGGAGTAAATCTTTTTCTGGCTGCGGTGGGATTTTCTTCTTTTTATGCATATTAGGTCGTTCCCTCTTTTTGTTTCGATCATCTAAATTCCATAAATCATCGTACTGTGATATCTTTTTCTTTTCTACATCCTCTTCTAAATCTCCAATACTCCAAGCAAGTTTCGGACGCATAAGCGATGGATCAATATGTTCTTGAATGGCAAGTACTGCATCCAAGAACGTTTCTACCTCTTCTCTTCCATACTTATGTTCATACGCCTTCACACGATCTGCTGTCGCTGCCATACTCTCCACCATATCGCGTTTCGTATTAGAGAAACGAATATTATTTTTGAAGAAATCACAGTGCGCTAAAACGTGCGCCACGATTAATTTATTTTGAATTAAAGAATTCGTATCTAATAAAAAGGCGTAACATGGATTAGAGTTAATAACGAGTTCATAAATTTTACTAAGTCCTAAATCGTATTGTAATTTCATTCTGAAAAATTGCTTTCCAAAACTCCAATGCGAAAACCTCGTCGGCATCCCATATGCACCAAATGTATAAATAATTTCCGCTGGACATACTTCATAACGCATCGGATAAAAATCAAGCCCAAATCCAGTCGCAATTTCCGTAATTTCCGCAATCGCATATTGCAGCGCTTTATCTTCACTTGCTCTCATTATTTTCCCTCCTTACACTTTCCCTTAAGAAAGTGTATGTTGAGGAACAAGCTTTCATGAGGATTGATTGCATAATAAAAAGACATCCTCATAAAAACGAGAATGTCTCATCTATTAACCTTCAATAATCTCCATCTTCTCCGTAATCGGCGTACGAGCTTTTCCTTCTGGTGCTTTATCGAAATAGCCAAGGTGAAGAATTCCAACGATGCGTTGACCTCTTGTTAAACCAAGTCCTTCTATAAATAATGGATTGTAGTTTAATCCGCCTGATTTCCAAACGCAACCTAAGCCACGTTCCCAAGCAAGCAGTTGGAAGTTTTGCATAAATGCACATGTTGCAGCGTAATCTTCGTCGCGTTGAATTTGACGTGGATCTTCATTAATATAAACAACAATTTGTGCCGGCGTGCTTAAGAAACGATCTGATAAAATTTTGCCGCGTTTCGCTCTTTCTTCTTCTGTGAAAGAGTTTAATACTGCATCTACTAATTTTTTGCGGCCTTCTCCAATGTATAATTTACAATTCCATGGTTCACGGTGTTTATGATTCGGTGCCCATGTTGCGTCGTTTAATAGTTCAATTAATAACTCTTTATCTACAGCTTTATCTGTAAATGTACGTACAGAGCGTCTTTCTTTAATCACATTTGCGATGGAAGTATATGTAGTCATATTTTTCTCTCCCTTATTTTCATCTATATGTATACATTTGTTATTGATATTGATTTTCAATTTCGATTATACCTTAGTTTTTTACTATTAATCAATGTTTTATGTTGGAAAACTTCCAAAAACGTCATTTTATACTGTGAATAAAAAAACTTAACTTGTTCACAAGTATTTCACATTTTATGGAAATGATATGTGTACAGTTTTCCACATTATCCATCTAGGAGGAGTTTATATGTACAAAAAAATCGCAGTAAGTATGACTATGGCAACATTATTATTCGGGGCAACCGTCTTCCCTACTTTCGCTGCCACGCCAAAAGAAATAACATTGCACCATCATAAGCCTATT
This sequence comes from Bacillus sp. AR2-1, assembly GCF_008368755.1. NCBI lineage: Bacteria > Bacillati > Bacillota > Bacilli > Caryophanales > Bacillaceae > Bacillus > Bacillus sp. AR2-1. The sequence continues at coordinate 34,055 of NZ_QORY01000013.1, read as the reverse complement.
TCAGAAGAAGAAATGCAGTCGCTCGAAAAACTCGGCTATAACAAACATGAAATTTGGAAAGCTGCTCACATTGCAAGAATCGGTAAAAAAGAAATAAAAGACGTTTTAGCTTACTATAAGCAAAATAAATCTTGGGAGAAAACAGCCCAGCATTTCGGTGTAGATCCAAGTAAATTAAAAAAGCATCATATGAATAAAGAGACGAAAAAAGCACTGCTGCAAGAATTAGCAAATATGCAAAAATCTACACCAGACGGCCTAAAACAAAAAATGAAAGATTATAATATCGGATTACGTCAGCTCACGGTATTAACAATCATCTCTCAAAAAAGTAACACTCCTCTTGATGATGTACTAAAAATGAAAAAAGACGGAATGGACATTAAACAAATTGCAGAAAAATTAAATGTAAAAAAAGAAGATATACGAGCAGAAATGATTAAATTAGTGAAGTCTATTAAGGAAAAGAAAACAAATTAATACGCCAAAAAAGGAAGGGATTCCCAATACCCTTCCTTTTCTTTATGAACTTTCAATTTTCAAGTATAAATTCCCGCCTTTCCCAAAAACTAACATAAGTAAATGCTATATGTCAGGGGGTGTAAAAATGTTCGGTTTCTCATCTGAAAAATCCAAAAAGACTACGGCAAAACCACTTTGTTCTATTCCAGAATTTATACATACCATGAAAGAATCTAGCGATTTTGTATCTTATAACGTACTTGAAGATGAAACGTTATGCTTGTTTTATTATAAATCTGTCGTGGAAGCACTTATTATTAAACAGTTTATTTTAACTCCTATGAAAAAGGAATCAGAACATATTCAAAATATCTCTGACCTATGTAATATTGTCTCCATTGAAGATATTATTACCTCTCCCTCTATTGATGATATTCGTGAGAAATTATTAGGTGGATATATTTTAGTACGCTTAAAAAGCAATTCGAATCCCGATCAATATGCTTTAATTCGTGCCGAAAGTACTGTTTTAGGAACACGATTATATAACGATACAGAAAATGAGTATAGCGTAATTGGACCTAAAATCGGTTTCGTTGAAAACCTTGATACAAATATACACTTATTGCGCCGAAATATTGTAACGGAGCAACTCATTTTCAAAGAAGTTATCGTTGGATCTATGTCAAAAACGAAAGTAGCAGTTGCTTATATTGAAGGGGTTACAAATGAACAATTTATCAACACTGCAATACAACGACTAGAAGACATTGACTTTGATGTTCCCTTTGATTCGACTATGATTGAGCAATTTATCAGTGATAATAGCAATTCACCATTCCCTGTTCTATTACCTACAGAACGATTAGATCGAGCAGTATTTGCATTAATTAACGGGGAAGTTTTAATTTTAACAGATGGCTCTCCATATGCTTTATTAGGACCGACAACGTTACTAGATTTTTTCATTTCACCAGAAGATTATTATTTACCGTGGATGATTGGATCGTTCTTTCGCGTTATCCGTTTTTTCGGAGCTATATTTTCTCTTTTTTCCTCCGCTATTTATACAGCGGCTTTAACATATCATTATCAAATGATTCCTGCTGATTTACTAGGACCTATTATTTTCTCGAGAGCGAACGTACCTTTCCCGCCTATTCTAGAAGCACTCTTTCTAGAGATTACAATCGAATTGCTTCGTGAAGCGGGAGCACGTTTACCGACGAAAGTCGGACAAACAATTGGTATTGTTGGCGGGATTGTAATTGGGCAAGCATCTGTTGAAGCCGCTTTAACGAGTACGATTTTATTAATTGCAGTTGCTTTATCCGCTCTTGCATCTTTCACAACGCCGACTGTAAAAATGTCTTCTACTATTCGGTTGTTACGATTCCCGCTTATTCTTTTAGCTGGTGCATTTGGTGGATTAGGTCTTATTGTCGGGTTTGTGTTTATTTTAGCTCATTTAATTAAATTAAAATCACTTGGATCACCTTATTTATTACCTTTATATCCATTTCGTGGTTTAGGTACAGCGGAAGGTTTTTTCCGTTTACCGTTTAGCCAAACTGCACAAAGGCCTTCTTTCCTTAGACCAAAATCTAAATGGCGTTATAATCCAAACAAAGCGAAGCAAAAACGTGATGGTGATAATGAATGAAAAAACTCTTATTGTTCCTTATTATACCCCTTTTTGTTCTACAAACTGGCTGTACACAAACGTATATAGTGGATACACAGCGTATTATTCATATTGCTGGATTTGACATCACAAAAAACAAAAGATTCCAAGGAACGATCTTATTTCCAGAGTATACACATGGTGTAAAATCGAAACCAGAAACTCAATCAACATCTGCCCGCTCACTTGAAACAATCGCTTCACGATTAAATGCAAAATCCCCCCACAATGTAGTTGTAGGTCAAATGCGTGTCGTTCTATTTGGAAAAGATCTAGGAGAACAAGGAATGGGGGAAATTATTACTAACTTACAACGTGACCCAAATATCGGGCGTGATGTACAACTAGCAATTGTAGATGGCTCGGCTGAAGAGCTTTTAAATTATGTAAAAAAAAATGGTTCGTTATACATTGCTGATTTACTTGAACAAAATATACGAAACGAGAACATTCCACAAACCACATTAAACATTTTTTTATATAATTACTACTCTTCTGTATGTGATGCGTATGTTCCTTATATTAAAATGGACGATAATCATTCCGTGGCTGTCAAAGGACTTGCTTTTTTAAAAGGTGATAAAGTCGTTATGTATACAGATAAAAGACATTCTGTTTTAGCAAAATTACTTATTAACCCTACGAAAAATGGACGTTACGAAGCAGCGATAAAGAAGAACAAACATAAAGGTATGGTTGTCATACAAAACTTAGCTGGGGAAAGCAAGTATGATATTGATCAAACTGGTGACATACCAAAAGTAAAAATCCATTTAAAACTAAATGGACTAATTAAAAACTCCCCTAATTGGATTGATTTAAGAAAAAAAACAAATATCAATTATATAAAAAAACAAATTGAACGAAACGTTGAACAAGATTGTGAAGAATTAATAAAACAATTTCAACAAAAGAGAATTGATCCTTTAGGAATACGCGATGAAATTAGAAGCCATACGAGAAAATGGAATATAAACCAAATTCGAAATATGTACCCGAATATAGCTGTGGATATAAATTTAGATATTAACATTGTACAATCTGGAATTGGAGAATAGTGAGGTGAAATAAGCAATGCATACAATGAATAAAACAAAGACTGTCTCTCCATATTTTGCATTTGTTTTGTTACATTCTCTTCAAATTGGAATAGGAATTCTAGGATATCAACGGGTAATTTTAAAAAATGCTGGTTATGACGCTTGGATATCTCTAATCATAGCAGGTATTGCAACTCATATTGTACTGTTTTGTATGCTAAAAATGTTAGAAAAAGATGGCGATTTAATTAGCATTCATACAACGAGCTTTGGAAAATGGATCGGTTCTATATTTTCTGTAATTTTTACTCTTTATTGCTTATTATTTTGCCTTACTGTTCTTCGTACATATATGGAAGTAATACAAGTTTGGATTTTCCCTACCATTAAGTTATGGAAACTAACCCTTATGTTTTTATTAGTGACTTACTATATTATAAAGGGAGGATTTCGCTCTGTGACGGGAATATGTTTTTGGGGAGTCGTTCTTCCTATTTTCGTTGTATTCTTTTTAATTTATCCAATGAAATATGCACATTTCCGCAATATTTTACCTATTTTTACACATTCACCTTTTGACATGCTTATATCTGCAAAACACTCTGCGTTAGAGTTTCTTGGTTTTGAGACAATCTTAATCTTCTATCCATTTATTGAAAAAGGAAAATCCTTAAAAAGATGGGCTCATGCAGGTATTGCTTTTAGTACCTTAATTTATGTAGTTTTAGCCATCGTATCTTTTATGTATTATAGCGAGGGCCAATTAAATCACACGATTTGGCCTACTTTAACAATGTTAAAAATCATTAAAGTCCCTTTCATTCAACGCTTTGAATATATTATTATTTTCGTTTGGTTTTTAATTATTTTGCCAAACCTTTGTTTAACCATTTGGTCATCATGTCAAACGATGAAGCGTTCATTCCATATTCCCTTTACATTCACATTACCATTTTTTATTTTCATGGTCTTTACAGCTTCCTTATTTTTCACAAATCGTGAAAGTATCAACACATTAAATACAGTACTATCTAAAGCGGGTTTATATATTGTATACGCTTATATCCCAATTTTATTTCTATTCCATTCAGTACGATGGCGTTTCAAAAATCCGTCGAAAAAATCTTCAACCGATACACCATAATCTCTGATACAATTTGAGTAATACATTTGTAAAGGGGACAAGCGTATGAAGAAATATGTATTTTCTTTACTTGCAGTACTAAGTTTAATTCTTGCTGGTTGCGGAGCTACTAGTACAAATGAAAAGAAATCATCTGAATCAAAAGAAGAGCATGACCACGCATCGCACACTCAGCAAGCTGACATTCAAGAAAAAACAAAAGGAGTCGACACACTTCCTACCTTCCTAGACAAGCTTGATCCACAAATGAAAGATATCTACACTGTCGCTGGGCAAAATGCAGAGCTATTAGATTGGATTCCATGTTACTGCGGTTGCGGTGAGAGTGTGGGACATAAAAATAATAAAAACTGCTTTATTCGTGAAATGAAAAAGAATGGTGAAGTTGTTTGGGACTCCCATGCAACGACTTGCGTCAATTGCTTAGAAATCGCGGTTGAATCTGCTTCCATGAAACAAAAAGGAAAATCAACGCTCGAAATTCGTAACTATATCGACAATAAATATAAAGAGGGCTACGGCAAGCCAACACCTACGCCAATGCCAAAAGCTTAAAAACGGGGATATTCCTCGTTTTTTCTTTTCATTCGCTTTTTTTCTTAACAAATTCTTTCAAGTGTATTTCTCCTTGCTTGTCACACACTATATATAACTCCTCAGTAAGGAGGGTACACAGTGCAAACATATAACGACTATGACAAAGCTCTCTATTACACGTATAGCTGTAATTGGGATAAATTACTCGTTCTTATGGTTCAAACGAACGATCAACTATTTTCTAAGCGTATTGAACATTTTTTACACGCTTATCAATACAGTAAAGAAATGCCAGAAGTTGATAAACAATTGCAGCTCCTATTTCAATATATTGACCATGCATCCCAAAAGTCACATATAGAAGAAGTAGAGCAAATTCAAATGTAAAATATAGCGCTATTCTCTTTATGAGAATAGCGCTTTTTTAAAATGTTTATATCAATAAAAGTTTCCCCTTATAAAACTTTTATTGATAAACATATTTTTTCTTTCTTTTCTGTGCTACTTCATACTATAATTTAGTATGTAACTATTATAAGAGAGGTATAAAATATGGGACGAGAAAAAAAGCAAGAATATGCTTTACTTACCGCATGGGGAGCTTCTTTTATCGCTACACTAGGAAGTCTGTACTTTTCCGAAATCATGAAATTTGAACCTTGTGTACTTTGTTGGTATCAACGTATTTTTATGTATCCATTCGTTTTATGGCTTGGTATCGCTGTAGCAAAGAAAGATTATCGCATCGCAAGTTATTCTTTACCAATTGCAAGTATCGGTGCTTGTATTTCTTTATATCACTATGCAATTCAAAAAGTCCCAGCATTTTCAGCTGCTGGAGCAGCTTGCGGCCGTGTACCCTGCACCGGAGAATTCATAAACTGGTTTGGTTTTATTACAATCCCGTTTTTAGCACTTATCGGCTTTATTACAATCGCTGTATGTAGTTTTATTGTAATAAAAAACAAATAAGGAGATGAAACAATGAAAAAAATGCTTATATTTGGTGGTATTATTATCGCTTTGTTTGCAGCAATTTTCGCTGTCACACAAATGGAAGAAAAAAATGCTACTAGTCAAAAAATTGATAATGCTACTGATAGTAAAACAAATGGCCCTGACTACTATACAAACAAAATCTCTCTTTCAGATCTTCAAAAGAATTTAAAAGAGAAAAAAGAAGAAACAGTATACTTTTATCAAACATCTTGCGTTCATTGCCAAAAGCTATCTCCTGTCGTAGTACCAATGGCTAAAGACTTGAACGTTGATATGAAAGTTATGGATATTGAAAAACTAGATGCTCCTTGGGATGAATATAAAATTAAAGGAACTCCAACAATCATTCACTTTAAAGATGGCAAAGAAGTAAGCCGTATTAGTGGTGAACAACCGAAAGACAAATTAAAAGAATGGCTTGAGCAAACAAAAAAATAATGCGAAAAGGAAACTCCTTCTACACATGAAATGGGCGTAAAATCCCAAACTAATGTATAAGGAGGGGGTTTTATGCCAGAAGTGAAATGTTCTGTTTCCAATTGCTCATTTTGGGGACAAGGTAACTTTTGTCAAGCAAGTGCAATCGTTGTTCAACCAGATGCACAAGAGGCCGGTTCGAATGCAAATGATTCGTATACAGGTGCGGTTTTAACAAACGAGACGCTAGAAAGTTCTGTAGCAACGAGTGTAGAAACTTGTTGTCATACATTTAAGCCAAAATATTAAACATAAAAAGCATACGATTACTCGTATGCTTTTTTTACATTCCTCTCCAAAAATCATGCATGATAAAAAAGTACAAAATAACGAGAACAACTGTCCCACATAAGGTAATGCGCCGATATATACTCTTCTCTCCTTCTCTCGCTTTCACAAATGCCCAAATAAATCCAAAAAATAATATTAAATCAAAATATGGAACATAAAAAGAAAAGACGAGAAACGCATACAAATACACGATAAATAAACAGGTCGTTACTAAGAAAACTTTAAAAGCAAATTCACTTTTCATAATGTAACCGCCCCCTATCTGTACTGTATTATATTCAGCAAAATACAATAGTTGCAGTTAAACTCGAAGTAGAAATAAGCTACCGTCTGTAATACGGTAGCCATTATGGAACATTATATTTCCGTTTATATATATTACTTAAAGTCGAGGCAGGAATTTGCTCATAACGAATTTTTTCTCCTGTTTCATCCACAATATACAAATTGTTTCCTATATAATATATTCCATCTTTTCGTTTTGAGTACACTGCATATCTTTCGTTCGGCAATACCGTTTTCACTTTCGTTAACTGCCCATTTGGTTCTTGCCAATATATATCAGCACGGTCTACTAACGTAAGCATGCCAATTTGCTCTTCTTCTATTTTACGACCATTCCAGCTCACAACGCGGTAACCAAGCTTATTCGCTTCATATTCAGGGCTCGTATGAAAACGAGAAATGATTACTTTCGTCTGTAATTGCACCCGATCATATAACCATTGTATATCCCGGTCATGCATGCGAATACAGCCATTCGACTCTCGGCTTCCAATCGTCCATTCCCGATTTGTTCCATGAATCGCATACTCCTTTTTATCCAAACCTAACCAACGCGTACCGAGAGGATTATTCGGTGCACCACCAGCTATTTTTTTTCGATGGTATTCTTTATTTTTAAATTTAGTTATAATACAAAAATTACCTTCAGGCGTAGGTGTACGATCTCTTCCAGTTGTTACGGGGAATGTTTTTGTATAATTTCCATTTTCAAAAAAAGACAACTGGTTTGTCGTAAGATTCACTAATATTAAATGATCTGTATCAGCAAAAGCACTAACCGGTAGGATGAAAAATAATAGTATGACGAAATATAATTTTTTCATCTATATCCCTCCCCTAGCGCTCAATATAATTAGTGGAATTAACTTTACTTTGCTCTTATCAATGAAAACTATCCATTTACAATAACGCCTCCATTTACATGCATCATTTGTCCGGTAACATAGGATGAATCATCAGACGCTAAGTATACATATGCTGGCGCTAGTTCATATGGTTGACCAGGTCTTTGCATCGGAACATTGCTTCCAAACTGAGAGACTTTCTTCTCATCAAAACTCGATGGGATAAGTGGTGTCCAAATTGGTCCCGGCGCAACACCATTTACACGAATCCCTCTTTGCACTAACGATTGAGAAAGCGATCTTGTAAAAGCTACGATTGCTCCTTTCGTTGCGGAATAATCAATTAAAGTTTCATTTCCTTCATACGCAACGATAGACGCCGTATTTATAATGACATCCCCTTGCTTTAAATGAGAAAGTGCTGCTTTCGTAACGTGAAAATAAGAAAAAATATTAATACGAAAAGTCTTTTCTAGCTGTTCTGCTGTAATATACTCTAGCCCTTGCTGCGGATATTGCTGCGCGACATTATTTACTAAAACATTCAAACTACCTAGCTGCCGAACGGTCTCTTCTACAATATCTTTACAATGCTGTTCATTACTTAAATCACCCGGCAACAATACACATTTCCCCCCCTCTTTCTCAACATATTGTTTCGTCTCATTTGCATCTTCCTCCTCATCTAAATACGCAATCGCAATATTTGCTCCCTCTTTCGCAAAAGCGATGGAAACAGCGCGTCCAATCCCACTATCTCCTCCTGTAATTAATATATTTTTTCCTTTTAACTTTTCGCTTCCTTTATAATTTGGGTCTTCGAACTGTGGTAGAGGATTCATTAACGATTCAATACCAGGTTGTTTATTTTGATGTTGCGCTGGCATTGTTACAAAGTTTTTTTGCTGTGGCATATCTTCTTTCAACTCCTTTTCCTTATAATATGCGCACAATAAAAACTGAAATTCACACATCGTTTTACGATTAATATTCGAATTTAAGACACAAAATATGAATTGTTGTAAACTTTTTATGCAAAACTATTGCAAAATAGTTAAAAAACGAATATTATATATAACTGTTGTGAAAATTATTCGTAAACAGAAAGGATGTTTATATGTTTAACCTTTCAAAACATAAAACTTCTATTAAAACTGAAATTATGGCAGGTATTATTACCTTCTTAACAATGGCATATATCATTGTCGTAAACCCTGTCATCCTTGGGGATGCAGGTGTTCCATTTGAACAAGCATTTACAGCAACAATTATCGCTGCTGTTGTCGGAACATTATTTATGGCAATCTTTACAAACTTACCAATCGCAATCGCACCAGGTATGGGATTAAATGCTTACTTCTCTTACTCTGTTGTAAAAGCTCATGAAGGCATGACTTTCGCAATTGCATTCTCTGCTGTATTCGTAGCAGGTATGATTTTAATTTTGTTATCATTCACATCTTTCCGTACAAAATTAATGGAAGCAATTCCTGAAAACTTAAAACATGCAATTACTGCTGGTATCGGTCTTTTCATCGCCTTTATCGGTTTACGTTTAACAGGTATCGTTACAAAAAATGAAGCAAACTTAGTTGGACTTGGTGATCTTCACTCTGCTCCAGTACTACTAGCATTAGCTGGACTTGGAATTACAATTGTCCTTATGTCTTTAAATGTAAATGGTGCACTATTTATCGGCATGCTATTAACTGGTATTATCGCTTACTTCACAGGACAATTATCGTTCTCAAACGGCGTTACATCAATGCCTGGATTACCAGAAGGAATCATCGTTTCCAATCCAATTACTGCTGTATCTGATGTAATTAACTACGGATTGTACGGCGTTGTATTTTCATTCTTCCTTGTTACATTATTTGATACAACAGGTACATTACTTGGAGTTGCTCAACAAGGTGGATTTATGAAAGATGGAAAGCTTCCAAAAGCTGGACGAGCTCTTCTATCTGACTCATTCTCAGCAACAATCGGTTCTATGTTCGGAACAACACCATCAACAGCGTACATTGAATCATCTGCTGGTGTTGCAGCTGGTGGTCGTACTGGTTTAACAACTGTTACAGTAGCTGTTCTATTTGCACTAGCAGCATTCTTCGGACCATTAGTAAGTGCTGTTTCTGGCGTATCAGCTATTACTGCACCATCATTAATTATCGTTGGTAGTCTTATGATGGGATCAGTTCGCCACATCGATTGGGACACATTTGATGAAGCATTCCCAGCATTCTTAGTAATATTAAGCATGCCACTTACATCAAGTATTGCAACAGGTATCGCACTTGGATTTATTTCATACCCACTTATGAAAGTGGCAAAAGGTAAATTCCGTTCTGTTCACCCACTTGTGTATGTATTCGGAATCTTGTTCGCTTATCAATTGATTTTCTTACCACATTAAAATTCCTCATAAAGAGGGATTTTTTTTTATGTATAAAAAAATAGAGCATCGAATTTCGATGCTCTATTTTCCTTTTGCAACAATCACACGAACTACTTTCAATACAAGAAGTAAAAGACCGTTCACTATCGCTGCAATCCCTAAAAATACCGCTATTATCAGCTCTCCCATTCCGTTATTCAATACAAACATAACAGAAGAAATGAAAGCTAAAATAAACAATATTAACGTTGGTATATATTTAATAATAGGCTTCTTATATGATTTTTTTGAAAGAAGAAACGTAATTACTAATGTCATAATGATCACAAAATATACTACAAATAAGAAAATCATACGAAAGCCTCCACTATTCCTAAACTATGAACAATATAAAAGAAGTTAAAACTTATTAATATTTTTCATTCATCTGTACTTCTTTACTATACTTTTGAATGAAAACGGATGAAATAACCATTACCATCCCTACACTAAATCCAATAAGCTGATCCAGTAGCATTTCATCATGAATGAACCAGCGCAGTAAAAATACACCACCAAAAATAAACATCATAGTAAATCCAGTATGCCTAAGACCTTTATATACATTTTCCATATGTATCACCTCTTCACATACTTTTATCCATATTATACCATAACGATAAGGGTGTATAATCGTCATTCGACATTCAAACCAATAATAAAAAAGGCTGCAGAGAAATTCTTCTCCGCAGCCTCATACTTATTTTTGTAAAAACGACTGTAAATCTGCAAACTGTCTCTTTGCATCTTCATAGCCTTGCTCATATAGATTTTGTAGTTTTGCTGTATCTTTTTCCATACGATCTACTTGAAGCGGCACTTCTGGGCGAATAACAAATAAATTCCCGGCTTGCTCTTCTTTTTCAATGTAGTGAAGTGTTTCATTATATACTTCATAACGATTCAACATCGTCTTCACAAGGTTCGGATATTTTTTATATGCTTTCGCTGCAATCCATCCAAACTTTGATTTTTTCTTCGCATAACCATGATTTCTCGTTAAAATAACGACTGATTTTTTAAAACCATCTTCCTGTGCTTTACGAACTGGAATTGGATCAGAAATCCCACCATCTAATAACTGCTTACCACGGTAATTTACTACCGGTGCAATGAAAGGTAATGAACTAGATGCTTGTAATAAATTTAGTGCATCATCATTCGTTCCTTCTTTTTCAAAATAAACAGACTGTCCTGTTTCACAATCTGTTGTGCCTACAAGGAAACGCTCTGGGCTATTAAAATATGTTTCAAAATCAAACGGGACATGTTTTTCTGGAATTTCATGAAAAATGAACTCCATATCAAACAATTGGCGTTTTCTCCATAAATTTTTATACGATAAATATTGTGGGTGTGATGCATAATCAATATTGACCGTCTTATTTCTATTTCTTTGTCTGGAAAGATACGACGCTGCATGACAAGCACCAGCTGATACACCAATTACATATGGAAAATATAAATCTTGTTCCATAAAGTATTCTAATATCCCGCCCGTATATACACCACGCATACCGCCGCCTTCTAATACTAACCCCGTATTTTCAAGCATGTTATTCTCTCCTCTTTATATATTGACTCTTTAATTATTCACCATGTTAAGTATCTTTTTCTATTATATATGAGTTCTTTTAGAAATTATATTCAAAAGTCTTGAAATAAAGGAGTTTTTTCTTCCAATTATATTTCCAAATGACCGGAGACATCCTTTATAAACCTTTGAATAAAATCTTGTTCTTCTTTCGTATATCCATCTAAAAGTAATAGCCACTTTTCTTCAGCTTGTTTATGCAATTTATCATGAGCTTTATATATTTCATTTCCGCTTTCCGTTAAGCGGAAGAAAATTTCTTTTTGATTATCTAACATTTGCATCTTCTCAACGAATTGCTTTTGAAACAACTTTGTACAAATTTTAGAGATTGCACCCTTCGTCATTCCCATTTCTGTCGTAATAGCAGTTACATTCATCAGAGCATTTTTTCCGATACACTCGATAACATGTAATTCAGATAAAGACATACCACTTATACCTGTCTCACGAAGAAATTTCTCATTTTGTTCTTTCAAATGTTCTTCTTTTTTATGCAAAAGTGTACGAATATCCGAAAGTATTTCCATTTGTTTCGTTGCATGATCCAATCCGTTCGCCCCCTAAGTTTCCAAAGAAACAATTTAACTATATACCATTTTAAAATCATTTTTTCATATTTACAAGTGAGAAAAACATGTTAAAATAAATTTAGTTTCCGAGGAAACTAAATTACAAGGAGATTAACATAATGAAAAAATCCAAACTACATTTCATTTTATACGTTGTCTGTATGAGTGCCTTACTCGGTTCCTTCGCTCAAAATATTTACACACCTATCTTGCCTATGATTCAAGCTTCTTTTCACACTTCTCTTTATCTAGTAAATTTAACAGTTTCACTATTCACATTCGTTCTTGCAATTATGCAGCTCATATATGGACCTTTAATTGATACAAAAGGGAGAAAATCTATCCTTATCCCTAGTTTAATCATTAGTACAATTGGTTCAATCGGATGTGCTTTTTCGGCGAACGTTTATTTATTTCTATTTTTTAGAGCTGTTCAAGCAATAGGAATAGCGGCTATACCTGTAGTTGCAGCAACGATTATCGGTGATTTATTTGAAGGAAAAGAACGCGGAGAAGCGATGAGCCTGTATCAAATGTTACTTGCTCTCGCACCTGCAATTGGCCCTCTTATAGGTGGTTATCTCGGCAGTATAAATGGCCATTTATACGTATTTTTGTTTTTATCTACACTTGGCATTCTCTTATTAATTATAAACATTTCACTACTTCCAGAAACAAAACCCACTGTAATTAAGCAACCACAAGCAAAAAAGAATTACTGGTTTATCTTAAAAAATCAAACTGGATTTTCTATTACTCTTATTGGCTTTATTCAATTTTGTATTTACTTTTGCTTCCTCATTTTTTTACCGAGCATTTTAACAAATTTATTTCACTTAACTGCAAGTGAAATTGGTCTTATATTTGTACCGATGTCCCTTTCTATTATGTTAGGAAGTTATTGCTACAAGCTTTTGCAAAAACGCCTCACAACAAAGCAAGCTTTATTCATCACTAGTTTCTTCAATATTATATGTGTCACTTTATTCTCTTTCACATATAGCATCAATATCTCATTCATCATTATCGTTACATCTTTATACGGTTTTAGTATGGGACTTTCTATGCCAACTCACCCTACTTTATTAACAGAAGAATTCGTAAAAGAACGCGCAACTGCTATCGGTATGTACAACTTTATTCGCTATCTCGGTATGGGAACAGGACCACTTGTAGGTGGATTTCTTTTATTTAATCAAAATTACTTTTGGATTTTCTTCATAGGTGCAATTATGTTTCTACTCATAATCTTATATGCGATGAAACTGCTACGCTTCCCTGCCACACAAAAAGCAAAATAGAGACCTACAAATGGTCTCTATTCTAAACTCTTTGATCCGCAACAATATGAATATCAATATACTTCGTTTGCCTCATAATTTCATTTACAATTGAACCTTTTCGAATTTCTTCCCATCTTGTTCTTGCTGATTGTCCGAGTAAAATTTGCGTTACTTGTAGCCTTTTCGCGACTTCAATAATAACATCCGCTGGCTTTCTGCCTTTTGCCTCTTCTAAAACAAAACTCGCATCAAATTGATTCGTTAGCAACTTCCACTCTTCAATCGTTTGCTTTTTCCCTGCTGAAAGGGACTCTATATTTTCCCTTTCAACATTTAATACATACAATTCAGCATTTAACCGATCCGCCATACGCCAACCTCTTCGTATTAACTTCTCTGCCGTTGAACTGTATTGTACACAAACGAGAATTTTTTCTTTCACACCAATCGGTTCTATAACGGTTTGGCTAATTTTCTCGTCCATATCATCGGCAACTTCCCGAAGTGATAATTCTCTTAGTGCCCCTAAATTATTAAGCGTGAAGAAATTTTGTAAGCTTTGCTTTATTTTTTCTTCCTTATATATCTTCCCATCTATTAATCTCTTCCTTAATACTTCCGGGGTTGCATCAACGAGCTGAATTTCATTTGCTTTTTGTAAAATAAAATCTGGAATACGTTCTCGCACTTTAACATTCGTAATTTGAGCTACAATGTCATGTACGCTTTCTAAATGTTGAATATTAAACGCTGATAATACGGATATACCAGCGTCTAGCAATTCCTGTACATCCATATAACGTTTCTTATTTTTAGATCCAGGAATATTACTATGCGCAAGTTCATCCACAACAACTACTTGCGGTGCACGTTTTATAATTCCTTCTACATCGAGTTCATAAAACACTTTCTCTTTATAATCTATTTCTTTTAAAGGAACCTTTTCTAAATCAGCAATTGCGTCTTCTGTCTCTTTTCTTCCATGCGTTTCAATTAAACCAATTACAATATCCATACCGTCCTTTTTCATCTCTCTTGCATCAAGTAGCATTTTATAACTTTTCCCTACTCCTGGAGCCGCTCCTACGTATAGCTTTAACTTCCCGCGGTTTTGCTGACGAATATATTCTAAATACTCTTCTGGTGTTCGCCTTTGAAACGTTGGTTTATAGTCATCCGCATACAACACACTCACAACCTTTCTTTCGAAACAACACTACCTCAATCCGTTAGATTGAGGTAGCACTGTTACTATTTCAGTAGTTTCTGCAATTCTAAATTTAACTTTAAAACGTTTACGCGGTTCTCTCCAAATAAGCCAAGTGCAGCACCTTCTGTTTGATTTTTAATCAACTGATTTAGCTTTTCTTTCGGAATATTCGTTAATTTAGAGATACGATCCACCTGCACAGAAGCTGCCTGCGGACTAATATCAGGATCTAGCCCTGAACCTGAATTCGTCACTAGATCAATCGGCACTTCTGTTACCGGAACAGCCCGGTTTTGTTTCTTCCACTCCTCAATACTTTTCTCTACTCGTTTCTCTAAATCTGGATTAGACGGTGCATAGTTATTTGAACCAGATGCTTCTGCCTTATATTCAATACTAGAAACACGCCCATGAAAATAACGTGGATCTGTGAAATTTTGACCGATTAATTTAGAACCAATCACTACATTTTTATCATTATATATTAGACTTCCATCCGCATTATCCTTCATTACCGCTTGTGCAATACCAGTTACAATAAGCGGGTATACAAGGCCGCACAACACTAAAAATGTAAAAGTAATACGGACAATCGATGATAGTATACTTTGTTTCTTCGCCATCTTTTTCCCCTCCCCCTTATATGAACCAGCCGACAATTATATCAATTACTTTAATTCCAATGAACGGTACAATAACCCCGCCAAGTCCATAAATAAGTAGGTTTCGGCTAAGTAGTGCATTCGAACTCATCGGTTTATATGCGATACCTTTCATCGCTAATGGAATGAGTAATGGAATAATAACTGCATTAAATATTAATGCTGATAAAATCGCTGACAGTGGTGATGTTAGTTTCATAATGTTTAATGCTTCCATTTGCGGAATCGCAAGTGTAAACATTGCTGGAATGATTGCAAAATATTTTGCGATATCATTCGCAATACTAAACGTCGTTAACGCACCACGCGTCATTAACAATTGCTTACCAATCCCTACAACCTCAATAATTTTTGTCGGGTTCGAATCTAAATCAATCATATTCGCTGCTTCTTTCGCAGCTGTCGTACCACTATTCATCGCTAATCCAACGTCAGCCTGCGCTAATGCCGGCGCATCATTTGTACCATCACCCGTCATCGCTACAAGTTTCCCTTTATCTTGCTCTGCTTTAATAACCGCAATTTTATCTTCTGGCTTACACTCAGCAACAAACTCATCTACCCCTGCTTCTTTTGCAATCGTTGCTGCTGTTAACGGGTTATCACCTGTACACATAACCGTTTTAATCCCCATTTGACGCAATTGCTCAAAACGCTCACGCATACCTGGCTTTACTGTATCCTTTAAATAAATTAAACCGTAAATACGATTATCCACTGCAACTACAAGTGGTGTCCCGCCCTCTTTGGAAATGGAATCTGCTTTTTGATTTACATCTTTCGGAATCGTTCCACCTTGTGACCTAACCCATTCAATTACGCTACCTACAGCACCTTTTCTCACTTTCGTTCCGTCCTGTAAATCGACACCACTCATTCTCGTTTCTGCTTTAAACGGAACAAACTCACCTTGTTCTGCAATTTCTCGATTATATGATATAGATTTCATTTTTACATATTCTATAACCGATCGACCTTCTGGTGTTTCATCTAAAACTGAACTAATCGCAGCCCATTTTCCTACTTGCTCAATCGTTTCATTTCCTACAGGAAGCAATGTATGAGCCATTCGGTTCCCGAAAGTAATCGTACCTGTTTTATCTAAAATGATTGTATTAATATCACCCGCAGCTTCTACTGCTTTACCCGACATCGCTAACACATTGAACTTTGTCACGCGATCCATCCCGGCAATACCAATTGCTGATAATAAACCACCAATTGTCGTTGGAATTAAACAAACTAACAACGCTACAAGTACAGCTGTATCAATTTGAAACCCTAAATAGTTTGTAAAAATCGGCAACGTCACAACAACGATTAAGAAAATAAGCGTTAAACTCGTTAATACTGTATTTAAAGCAATCTCATTCGGCGTTTTTTGACGAGCAGCTCCTTCTACTAACGAAATCATTTTATCAATAAATGATTCACCAGGATTACTCGTAATGACAATTGTAATCTCATCACTTACGACCATCGTCCCGCCTGTTACGGAACAAAAATCGCCGCCCGCTTCTTTTATTACAGGAGCTGATTCCCCTGTAATCGCAGATTCATCAACAGACGCTAATCCTTTAATTACTTCCCCATCACTCGGAATCATTTCTCCTTGTTTTACAATAACAACGTCATCTTTTCTCAGATCAGTTGCTGAAACTTGAACAATGTCTCCATTTTCTTTTACAACATTTGCAAACACATCTTTCTTCGACTGTTTTAAAGAATCGGCTTGCGCTTTCCCCCGTCCTTCCGCTAACGCTTCTGCAAAGTTAGCAAATAAAACTGTAAATAATAGAATGAGAGAAACTGTTATATTAAACCATCCTGGGACACTACTAGAACGACTTGGAAGAAACGATAAAATGAACGTAATGATAAATCCAATTTCTACAACAAACATAATCGGATTCTTTATCATGACTTTCGGATTCAATTTCGCAAAGGATTGTTTCATCGCATGTTTCACGATATCACGATCCATCGTTTTCGCTTGTCTAACTTCATCTTCTACAGCATGTATTTGTGACTCATTTACTCTCTTTTCTTTTACTACTACCGGTCTCATCATTTACCCTCCATTACTTCAATGTAAGAAATTCTGCAATTGGGCCGAGTACTAACATCGGGAAGAATGTTAATGCACCGACAATTACAATTGTTCCGATGAAAATGCCGCCAAATAAACTATTATCCGTACGGAACGTTCCGACTGTTTCTGGTACTACCGTCTTTTCTTTCAATGAAGCTGCAACAGCTAGCATCGTAATTAAACTGAAATAGCGCCCTAAAAACATAACTAAACCAGTTGTAATATTCCAAAACGGTGTATTATCCGCCAATCCTTCAAATCCAGATCCGTTATTCGCAGCTGACGATGTATACTCATATACCACTTGCGTCAAACCGTGGAAACCAGAATGAGAAATGGCATCCGTTCCTAAGCTTGTTGAAAGAGCTAATGCTGAAAACCCTAAAATAAGCAATGGATGAAATAGTATCGTTACCGCAATTAATTTCATTTCCTTACCTTCAATTTTCTTACCTAAAAACTCTGGTGTCCGTCCAACCATCAATCCAGATATAAAGACTGCGATAATCGCATACATAATAATGTTCACAAAACCTGCCCCAACGCCACCGTATACTGTATTTAACATCATATTTACAAGTGGTACTAAACCGCCAATTGGTGTTAACGTATCATGCATCGTATTCACAGCTCCGGTTTCAGCAGCTGTCGTTACTGTCGCATAAAGGGCAGAAAATACTGTCCCAAATCGTACTTCTTTTCCTTCTGTACTTCCTTGTACATGCTCGATACCCATTCCATTTAACGCTGGATTCCCATGTAATTCAGATGTAGTAATCGTTATAAATCCTAGTAAAAACACCATGAACAATGATACGAAAAGGATACGTCCTTGCTTTTTATTGCCTACCATTCGTCCGTACGTAAATGGAAGTGCTGTTGGCAATAACATCATAAGCATCATTTGTAAAATATTACTCATTTGCCCTGGATTTTCGAAAGGATGTGTAGAGTTTGCTCCGAAAAATCCACCGCCGTTATTTCCGAGTTCCTTAATGGACACGAATGATGCAACAGGCCCACGTAATATACTTTGCTTTGCCCCATCGATTGTTTGTGCTGTAACGGCCCCGTCTAACGTTTGTGGTACGCCAAGTGCGACAAACACTAGTGCCGCAATAAATGCGATAGGAAGAAATACTCTCGTTAGTGCTCTCGTAAAATCAACGAAAAAGTTACCGAGTTCCTTCCCAGCAAGCCCTCTTATAAACGCCATTACAAGTGCTAACGTCGTTGCTGGTGCTGCAAACATTAAAAATGTAATTCCGATTAATTGTGATAAATAAGATAAACCATTTTCACCGCTATAATGCTGTAAGTTTGTATCAGCCATAAAACTAATTGCTGTATTAAAAGCAAGCGTAGGCTCCATCCCTTCAATGTGTGCTGGATTTAATGGCAATACTCCTTGTAGTCTGAAAATGAAATATACGACAACAATCATAAATCCATTTAATAAAACTAATGACAATGCATACTGTTTCCACGTTTGATTGTATTCTTTTACATCCGTAATTTTAAAAATAAGTTTTTCAAAAGGCCCGAATACTTTATCTAACTTTTTACTACCTTGAAAGGCTTTCTCTAAATAAATCCCCATTGGCTTTGCCACAAGAATAAACAACAGCATGGTAATAACAACTGCGACCCAAATCATAATGAATGATTCCCCCTAATTAAAACTTTTCTGGATTTAATAATGCATACACTAAGTACACAGTAATTGCTGCAACAATAACCGATAAGGCAACCGTCATGATTGCTTCCCTTCTTTCACAACTTTATCTGACCAACTTGCAAGACTTACCATCGATGCGACTAACACAACAAAAATCCCGATCATTACAACATCTAACATAGCTACCCCTCTCTCCTGTAAAAATTTACCATTAAATTGTCAAAAAAAGAACACTAAGCTCTACTTAGTGTTCGAAATGAACAACACAAAGTAAACCTCCTCTCTAAACGCTTACGAGGTTAGCTGTCGGATTCGGGCCTAAAGAGTAGCCCTACTTTCAAAACTGAAAGATTCACCCCAAGTGACGATGCACAAAATTGGTTCCCCCGCTCCATTTCTGGAACTCAGCGATTTTAGGTTTTTTTGGAAATTTTATGAATGATTTATGAGAGTAAATATACTCCTCTATATTTAACTTGTAAAGAGTCAAATTACTGAAAATAAGAAAATATCCATCTATTTAAACGCTTACATTGAGTGTTATTAATATTATTTCATCTGTTTTCTCGTCTTTTCTTTCTTTTTCACAGAAATGATCTTTTAAATACGAAACAAAAAGAGCGAATGACATGAAGTGCATAGCTTGTTGCACTTAGCATTCGCTCTTTTTTTTCACTATTTATTCTCCACGCAAAAACGCGCGCAAATTTCTCCCACGAATATAAACTTGTGACAATTCTGCATGTAGCTGCTCATATTCGATAACATCTGTTTTTAAATATAAAGCATCTTTCGATGGCAATATGATATAGGGCCTTGGAAAAATGGGATCAAGCACCACCAATTCTTGAACTCGCTCTACTGATACCGCCCAACGATTCGCTATATCTCCTAGTAACAACACCTTCATCTTTTTCCCCCCGCCCTATTCAAAAAATAAAAAAGAAATATTATCACAATTCGTAAACACGACAAATGTAGCTCCAATTGTTTCATAGAGCCTCGCTGGATATCGTTTATTCCTTGTAACAACAGTAATAGGTGCTTGAAAAGAAAAGTGAATGTGTTCTGTGAAGAAACTAATGATTGGAAGCTCATCGCCTAGTAAAATCACCTTCTTAATACACTCACAAATACTAGTAAAATCTTGCGCCTTACTACAGCTATAAGTCCAATCAAACCCACAATTCCTAACTTCAGCAGCTATCTCTTCATTGGCTGTAAAAATAATCAACTCATGTTGAAATGCTACTAAATCTCTTAAACTATTTACCTTGCTTTCTTCCCCAACACAAATAAGTGTTAATTCCATGTACCTCATCCTCCTTAGCATAAAAGAACTCAAACATAGATTGATATTCTCCTATACTAATCAGATCGATGAAGTGATGTATTCATCATGGCACCGTCCTCTCTCAAGACGCTTACGAAGTTAGCTGTCGGATTCGGACTTTGAGAGTAGCCCTACTTTCAAAATTGAAAGATTCACCCCTAGTGACACTGCACAAATTGGTTCCTCCGCTCCATATAATTGGACTCAGCGTATTACAAAAAATATATTCTGGCTGATATATTACTCCTGTATTTGGAAAAAGTAAATAAAAAAAAAGCCAGTTACAAAACTGACTTTCCACTTACTTATACACGCGTTTTATTCACTTTATATGCAAAATGATTCGTCGGCCCATGACCACTTCCAATATTCAACGGCTCTTCAATTGCTATACTAATAAATCGTTTAGCTTCTTGAACTGCCTGTTCAATCGAGTATCCTTTCGCAAGCCCTGCTGTAACCGCTGAAGCAAATGTACACCCGCTTCCATGCGTTTGCTTTGAAGGAATTCTTTCACTTTTAAATTCGATAAACTGCTCACCATTAAAGAGTAAATCAACTACTTCATTACCTTGATACTCTGCATGTCCGCCCTTCATAAGCACATATTTTGCACCCAATTCATGCAGTACTTTCGCAGCTTCTTTACTATCTTCAATATTATGAATCTCCATTCCAGTTAATACTTCTGCTTCAGGCACGTTCGGTGTTACAACCGTTGCTACTGGTAATAAATATTCTTTTAATGCTTGTACTGCTTCTTGTTGTAATAATGATGCACCGCCCTTAGCAATCATAACAGGATCTAGTACAATATTATTCCAGCCAAATTTATTAATATGTTCTGCTACAATTTGAATAATTTCACTGCTAAATAACATTCCTAGTTTCACAGCATCTGGTGTTAAATCCGTACCAATTGAATTCAACTGTTCCGTAATACCTTCTAACGAAACTGGATATACCCCTTGAACGCCAAGCGTGTTTTGAGCAGTAATTGCCGTAATAGCCGTCATCCCATACACACCAAGCTCTTGGAATGTTTTTAAATCTGCTTGAATGCCGGCACCGCCGCCACTATCAGATCCTGCAATTGTTAAAGCTTTATTTACTTTCATCCCACTCATCCTTTTCTATCCAAAATAGCGATGATAAATTGTTTTTGCTTCGCTTATATCTTTCGTTCCATGTACAAGTACACGACCATCTTTAAAAGCAACTAATCTCTTTTCTTCCACAGAAAATGATAATAAATATGGATTTACATTTAAATCATGCACACGATCATTCAGCAGCTCTTTGTATCGTTCAAAATCCATTTCCTCTTTATGAGGTGGTCTAATTTGAACTGTATTTCTCCCGCATAAAACTGCTGTTTTCGATGTGTTTTCTTTATTTAAATACGGGTATATCGCATTCTCTCCGCACGAAAGACAATTATGCTTACGAAGCTTTTGCACATTCATACATGAATATTCATTCTTCCACACATCAAACGACACAAGTCCATCTCGAAGTGATTCATAATCTTCTACTAACAATTTAAGAGCTTCCGTTACTTGATGAGAAACGACGAGAGATACAGCAGGTGATATAATGCCCGCTGTATCACATGTCGCCCCGCCAAGCGGAATCGATTGTAATAAACAAGATAAACATGGCGTTTTACTAGGAAGAATTGTGTAAGAAAGGCCGTAACTCCCTACACATGCTCCGTAAATCCATGGAATAGAATGTTTTTGCGCTATATCATTCACAATAAAACGTGTTTCGAAATTATCAGTTGCATCAATCATTACATCTACGTTTGTAACAAGCTCTTCTAATTCCTCAGCTGTTACATCTTGAACGAGAGCCTCTACTCTTACTTCACGATTGATCTCTGCTAGACGTTTTTTTGCCGCTACAGCCTTCGGAAGATTATTTTCTACATCACTCTCTGCGTACAATTGTTGCCTTTGTAAATTACTCCAATCGACATAATCTCGGTCAACAATCGTTACTGTGCCAACACCTGCTCTTACAAACATCTCTGCATTTGCACTACCTAATGCACCTGCACCGATAATGAGTACATGTTTTTCTCTTATCTTTCGTTGCCCCTCTTCTCCAATTGGAGAAAATAATTCTTGGCGAGAATATCGATTATTCAACTACGCTCATTCCTTCTAAAGGACTACTTGCTGTTGCACAACGTTTACGTGCAATACGACCTGCTTCAAATCCTAATCGTCCTGCTTCAATACTTAACTTCATTGCTTGTGCCATTTTTATTGGATCTTTTGCTCCCGATACAGCAGTATTTAATAACACACCATCCGCTCCTAATTCCATCGCAAATGCCGCATCGGCTGGGCTACCAATACCAGCGTCAACGATAACTGGTACTGTCGCTTGTTCAATAATGAAGCTTAAATTTAATGGATTTACAATACCAAGTCCTGAACCGATTGGTGATGCTCCTGGCATAATTGCATGCACACCTAGTTCTTGTAATTTACGTGCTAATACAACATCATCAGATGTATACGGAAGAACGATAAATCCTTCTTCTAGTAACATTTCAGATGCCTTTAACGTTTCTACTGGATCAGGTAATAACGTTCTATCATCACCAATAACTTCCACTTTAATCATATCGCAAAGCCCCGAAGCTTTTGCTAGTTTTGCAATACGAACAGCTTCTTCAGCATTTTTTGCTCCAGCTGTATTCGGTAATAACTTATATTTTTTCACATCAAGTTTCTCTAATAAATTAGGCTGCTTTGCATCAAATATATCCATACGACGTACTGCGAACGTTAAAACCTCAGCCTCAGATACATCGATTGCCTTTTGCTGTACATCAAAATCAGGGAATTTTCCTGTTCCTAATAAAAGTCTAGAATGAAATGAAAATGGTCCAATGTTTAACATAATCAACCGCCTCCTACGAAAGTTACAATCTCAATTTGGTCTCCATCAAAAACAGATGTATCTGCATGATCATCTTTTTGTAAAATATCTTTATTACGCTCTACTACTACAATTCTGTTATCTAATTCTAAATGTGTAAGTAGCTCAGCTACTGTTTTTACACTCTCTGGCACTTTCATTTGATTACCATTAATTTTTAAATTCAAACTTCCATCCCCTTTCTAAACCGGTTTAGAAAGCAATGAATCTAGCAAATGATTCTCCTGCTTTCCTTCTATTAAATCAGCTATATACTGACCAGAAACCGGGCTTAATAAAATGCCATTTCGATAATGTCCAGTACAAGCATATAAACCTTTTATTTCTTCATGCTCTCCCATATAAGGAGCTTCGTGATTTGATTGTGGCCTTAATCCTGCCCATGTGCTTTCCCACTCTGCTTCTTTTAAAGCTGGCAATATTGTATAAGCACGCTCTAATATAGAAGTAATACTTTCTGGTTGCACTGTTTTATTAAACGTATGAGGCTTCATCGTTGCTCCAATTACGTAACGTCCACCACGCTTTGGGGCAATGTAAAATCTTTCTTGGAAAATAGGCGCCTTTAAAAGTGGTTTTCTACTTCTTACCGCTACTACTTCTCCTTTAACTGGATATGTACCCCATTCGCGGTGAAAATAACCTAGTAACTTCGTGCTCCATGAACCACCCGCAATCACAACCTTCTCGCACGCGATAATACCTTCGCTTGTAACAATCCCAGTCACTTTATTATTTTCAATACGAATATCGAACACTTCTGTCTGTTCATATATATCAGCACCCGAGAATGATGCGGAATGTGCGAATGCTTTCGTAAGCTCCGGTGCAATAACATGACCGTCTTTTGGATAATATACAGCACCTATAATTGACTCCGATAGAAACGGCTCTTTCTCTCGTAAAAGGTCTCCCGTTAGAAAATAAGAATCTTCACCTGTTTTCTGCTGCCAATCCATAATGTGAAGAATTCTTTCCTTCTCATCTTCATTTTGGGCAATGCGATAAATACCTTTCTCTTCATACCCAATATCGATGCCTGTTTTTTCACGTAAAACTGCTGCAAGTTGTGGAAATATAGCACGGCTTTTTCTAGCAAGTTCAAATAACGGGTCATATGCATCCCATTCTGCCTGAACCCCGAGTAAACCAGCAGCTGCTTTCGAAGCTTCAGATGCGATTCTTTGCTTCTCTATAATCGCTACTTTATGCCCTCTTTCTGCTAGAAAGTGTGCAACTGAACTACCAATTACACCACCGCCAATTATTGCTACATCATACTTCTTACACATGTTTTTCCGCCCACTTTCTTATTGATTCCTTATAAGATTTCGCTTTGCTATACGGGTTACTACTACTTATAATCCCAGACATAACAGCAATACCACTGACACCGTTAACAAGAACATCCCTAGTGTTTTCCGTGGTGATTCCTCCAATTGCTGTAATCGGTATGGATAAACACTTTGCAATGTCTGAAAGCTCTTCAAGCCCTCTCGCTGGTACACCTTTTTTACAATCTGTCGGAAATACATGACCATAGACGAGTGAATCCGCTCCATTCTTAAATGCATCGATCGCCTCTTCTAAAGAATGTACAGAATAGCCGACATGCAAATAAGAAAACTTTTCTTTCACTGACCTTACATTTGCGCTTCGATATCCGAGCTGCACGCGTGGAATGTTTAATAAAATAGCGATATCAATTCGATCATTTATCACTATTTTTGATGCCGGAAAGCCTTTCTTCAAAAGACTTTCCACACCTTCATACAAATCCTTCGTACTTTTCTCACGCTCACGAATATGCAAATAGTCAACCTCACTTTCAATTTGCATCGCTACATTCACTAACTCTTCGAATGACATGTGACCATTTGAGATTACATGAAGCTCATTTTTCATATTCATTCGCCTACTTTAAAATATTTTCGAATAACTCATCGGCCGGAACGATTTTTTTCGTCATTCCTTTATCTTTCAGCCATTTATTTTGTTTCTCCCATGACTCTTTTGAATCCGATAAGAATGGCTCATCTTTCGTTTCCATCTTCTCTAATAAAATTTTCATGCTCTCTTTTTCAACTTCTGGTACAAGCGGGAAGTTTTCTTTTTCTTGATGGTTTAATAAAATATTTAATGCTTCATCTGGATTTTTCTTCATGAAATCATAGCCTTTTTTCGTACCACGTAAGAAGGCTTGTAACGCTTCTTTATCTTTTTTCAACGTTTTATCACCTGTTACAAATACAAGCTCATGGTAATTCGGTACACCGTAATCTGCTGGGTTAAAGTACGCTGGCTCATGACCTTCATGACGCATAACAGGTACTTCATGGTTAATGTATGCCCCTGTTACCGCATCCACTTTTTTCGTAATTAATGCCGGTACTAAATCAAAGCCAACATCGACTACTTTCACTGTATCTGGATTACCACCAGCTTCTTTTACCATCGTTTTTAAATACATCTCACTTAAAGGTGTTCCAGAATAGCCAACTGTTTTCCCCTCTAAATCTTTTGGCGATTGAATGCCTGCTGATTTCAGCGATACAACATGATTTAATGGTGAACGTACGACAGCTCCAATTGATTTCACTGGAATTTGTTCATTTGCTTTTGCCATGACAACATCTGGCTGATAATATAAGCCAACCGTTACTTTTCCTGCAGCTGCTAAAGTTAATGGATCAGTCGGATTGGAAGGGAATTTAATATTCACCTTTACTCCTTCTTCTTTAAAGTAGCCTTTTTCAATCGCCGCATAAATAAAGCTATGTACCGCATTTGGGTACCAATCAAGCATGACCGTTATTTCTTTTTCCTTTTTCCCCTTATCTGACGCTGAATTACTAGAACATCCAGCAATCATTGCAACTAATAATGTAAACACAAAGATGCGTTTTAAAAATTTCATGAATACTTCCTCCAACTAATAAATTTCTTTTCTAAAATCGAAATAAGTATGACGAAGAAAATAGCTAATAATGATAACAATACAATGGGTGCAAATACACCTGCGCCGTCTAACTGCGTCATCATTCTTTTACTGAAATACCCTAGCCCAGCTTGTGCACCGAGCCATTCACCAATTGCTGCCCCAATTACACTAAGCGGAACTGCAATTTTTAAAGCTGAGAAAAAATAAGGAAGAGCAGACGGCAATTTTAATTTAAGAAAAACATCTTTTTTCGTTGCCCCATACGTAACTAATAGCTCCTCCCATTCTTTTTTCGTACTGCGTAGTCCATCATACGTATTGACCGCAATTGGGAAAAACGTAATTAAAACCGTAACAACGACCTTACTCCAGATCGTATATCCAAACCATAAAACGAAGAGCGGAGCAAGCGCTGTAATCGGAATCGTTTGTGAGGCAACTAATAGTGGATAAAATGCCCTCTCCATCCAATTACTCGCATTCATTAACATCGCTAGTCCTACCCCAAGTACGATAGAAATAGCCACCCCTATTAAAACGACGGATAGGGTTGCCGGCAAATGAACCGTAAATAATATATCTTTTAGTTCCCAGATCTTCATCACAATTGCAGACGGTGACGGTAAAATGTACATTTCGTCTACGATTCTTGCGCCTACTTCCCAAAAGGCAAGTAAAATACTAGTAAGTGTAAGGGCAGGTAATAGCTCCTTCAACCGGTTCATCATACGAGTACCTGCCTTTGTAACATACTAAGAAGCTCATCTTTAAGCGCTAACACTTCAGGCTTATATAAATCTTTTCTTGTTCGATTACGATCAAGTGGTACAACCCTCTCGGTTAAAGTAGTTATCGGTTGCTGCTCTACTACTAAAATTCGATTAGAAAGAAACAACGCTTCTTCCACATCATGAGTGATAAATAAAATTGTTTTTTCCCACTCTTTCCATTGTTCAAACAGCCATTCTTGCAAAGATGCCTTCGTTAAAGCGTCCAACGCGCTAAACGGTTCATCTAACAACAATATCTCCCCGCCTGTTAATAAAGTTCGAATGAAAGATACGCGTTGCCTCATACCACCAGATAAATCTTTCGGATATTTTGTCTCATACCCTTGTAAACCAAATTTATGTAACAGTTCCTTTGCCTTTATTTGCGCTTCTTTCTTCTGTACACCTTGGCACTCTAGCGGCAGGGCAGCATTCTCAATAATCGTTCTCCATGGCAGGAGCATATCTTTTTGGGGCATATAGCCTACAGGATGGCTCTTTGTTTCTGTCAGCTCTATCTGTCCAGTACTCACCTCTTCTAAACCTGTAATAAGGCGAAATAAAGTACTTTTCCCGCATCCACTCGGTCCGATAATACTTACAAACTCTTTATCTTGTATAGAAGCATTTAATTCATTGATGATTGTTTTCTCATCATAATGAAAAGAAACATTATGAAACTGTAGTATGTTCTTGCTCCTCAAATCCCCACATCTCCTTACGATAGGACATATCCCAGAATAAATATTCAAATCGACTGGAATATAGGAATATCTCCTCTAATCGATCTAACTCTTTGTCAGACTTTCCAACTGCCATTTCATTTAATAAATCTATTAACCAAATACAAAGGCTACCGTATTCTTCTGAACTATATCCTTGAATCCACTCACCAAAGAACTCATGATCTCTTGCTCCAGGAATATCGTTTAAACGCTTTCCAATTTCCCAGTAACTCCACATACATGGAAGAAGTGCTGCTATTAATTCCGCAAGTGTGCCATTTTGAGATACAGACATCATGTAATTTGTATAGGCTAAATTTTTAGCAGATGGTTTTGCAGATTCTATCTCCTCTATAGAAATACCAAGTCTTTTTGCATATTGTTTATGGATCGTCATTTCTCCATTTAATATGCCATCAATTTGTTCAGCAAATTTCCCCATTACTTGTGGATTCGTTGCTTTTACAACACCAATCGCATATAGCTTTGCATAATCTAACAAATATAAATAATCTTGAATAATATAATACTGAAACTTATCTTTTTCTAACGTGCCATCTCCCATACCTACTACAAACGGGTGATTATGACTCATCTCCCAAACTGGTTGTACAGTTTCTAATAATCTATCGCAAAATTTCATTTCTCTATCCCCTTTCAATTTATATATCTAAATAAAAAACCACTTCTAAATAAGAAGTGGTTACAGCAAATAAAATTATAATTTATTCGTTGTTCCACTTCCCTTCGCTAGTATTACCTAGATCAGGTCTGTAAGGGTTAAGGATTATTCCTCTCTCAGCACAACAAGCACCCCTAGTGGTTTCAATATGAAATTTTCAAACAAAAAAGCCCCGTTTCTATACGCAAAGAAACGGGGACTCATTATTAGTGTCCGAATTGCTTCCCTACGCTAGCATAATCTAGATCAGGTAATGAAAAGGATCAAAGGCTTACGGCCTACTCTCAGCTGGCAACACCAGCTCTCCTAGCAAACTATGAAATTAACACTGTCAGTATAACATCGTAATAAGACATCATCAACTGTTTTAATTTTCCCAATTGTCAACAAAATAATAAAACTATATAATACTTATATTCTATCTTAGAAATTATTATCCTAATTAATTGGATAAAAAGGAATCATTATCCTCAAAAAATTTATTTTTATATTGATTTCATATTACATTTATGTGAATACACCCACTATATTATATCTTTATACTATAATAAAATTACAACTATACAACTAGAGGAGGTCTCTATTATATGAATATGAAAGCTACTGCTTTAACAGCAACTACTGTCGCAATTGCCTCTTTACTTCCTTCTATGGGAGAAACAAATGTACAAACAGCCAACGCTGAACAATTATCTAATGTGAAAACTGGATATGTCAAAGTCGATCAAGTAGCCTTACATACAAAAGATAACGCAAATAGCTCATCAATTGATACAATTCGCTTTAATACGAAGGTAAACATACTTGAAACAACTAATGGCTGGTATAAAGTATCTGTTAATAATAAAGTAGGTTACGTACAAAAAGATGCTATTCTACTAAAAAACAAACTTCAATCTAATAATCAATACATCGTTAATGCCAATGCATTAAACGTTCGTTCTGAACCTAATTTAGAATCTTCAATTTTAGATGTATTACCAAATGGGAAATTCGTTACCATTCAAGAAGAACAAGGCGAGTGGTATAAAATTTTACATAATGGCAAAACAGGTTACGTACAAAAAGCATTCGTATCCAATGGTTCACAGCCTTTAGTAAAAGGCATCACAGTTCAAACTAATACGAAATACACAGTTGCAACACCTAAACTTAATGTACGTGGCAACGCTAGTACAAGTGGTGCACTACTTGGTTCATTACAAAATGGTACACAAATACAAGTAGTGGAAACTGTAGGAACTTGGTATAAAATTCGTTTTGGCACAGGATACGGATACGTGGCAAAACATTATGTGGTGCAAAATCAAATGCAATCACAAACTCAAACGGCTCAACCTACTTCCATTCCAGCAGTTTTCAAATTCCCTACTCAAGGAAGAATTAGCTCAACCTTTGATATACGTTGGGAACAAATGCATTATGGTATAGATATTGCGGCTCAAGGTAATGTCTCAATCCAGGCGGCAGCTGCAGGTAAAGTTGTGAAATCATATTATTCAGCTAGCTATGGCAATGTTGTGTTCATCGCCCATCAAATAAACGGGAAATTATATACAACAGTCTATGCACACATGAAAGATCGCACTGTACAAGCTGGTGATCAAGTACAAGCTGGACAATTAGTAGGTCATATGGGAAACACAGGTCATTCATACGGGCAACATCTTCATTTTGAATTACACAATGGAGAATGGAATTTTGAAAAAACAAATGCAGTAAACCCACTGCCATATTTAGTTAGGTAAATTGTATGCAACGCAATATCAATATACCTCTCTTAATTGAATACTTCGCCTTTTTAGGTTTAATCTGTTGTTTAATCATTTACAATACAAACACTGTATTTTTATCTATTATCATTGCTTTTGTTACTTTAGAAATTATGATGGAATCCTTTCAAGTACAACTAAAACAAAAAATTGCTCATATATATAATGCCATCTTTCTATTAAGTGCCCTAATAACAAATATTATTAGTAATGGTTTTTATTTATCTACCGTATTTCCTGTATTCTTTATGGCTGTTTTATTATTCATAGCTAGATACATTCATGTCCCTAATACCAAAAAACACGAACAAGAAGCTTAGAAAGAGGAGACACTGTGTACCGATCTTTCAAAGATAATCCGATAAAATATATATTGAATTTATACACAAAAATAAATACTTTTTTTGGTATACAAGGAAGTAATACGGCACAATTTCTCCTTTATGGAATGTTATTTCTCGTCTTAATTGCGTTCTCCTTGCTTTACTAATAAAAAAAGGATCTCACATAAACTTGAGATCCTTTTTAATTTATATAGAAAATGCTCTTTATCCGCAAGCATATTTTTCATAAATAAAGCTAAGATTATATTTTTTCTCTAAGCTCATTCTTTGTTCATCATCACACCAATAGAACAGAATATCATGAATTGTTGCATAACGCTTATTTTTAAGAAATAGTTTAAAGAATGATGGTAAACAATCATGTAATTGTATAAATATATAATTGCGTAATATTTCTTCTTTATATTCAATGCCCTTACAAATATACAATAATTCTTCACAATAATACGCATGTTGTGGAACTTGAATCATTTCGAAAAATGGCACATATGATAATAGTTTTCCGATGAAATGATCATATCGATCCATTATTCCTATCGTCATGTGCTCCATCATATCTTTCATTACATATAAATAATCATCTACATGAGTAGTCTTGAGTGGGTCTAATCGATCTGAAATTTGAGAAAGTACAGCTCTTTGACAAGCTAACACCGCTTGACTAGGTCCATAGTATGATAGGAAGTCTGTACACTTACGATATTTTCGTAATAAGTCATGTGTATATAAGTCATATACAAAAGTATTACAATACATTGCTAGACTCATCATATCACTATTTAATTGCTCTTTTGATAGAGATTTAGCTCTCTTACACATATAAAAGAATGTAAATTCTAATACTTCTTTATGGGATAATAAATGTTTACAGTCCGTTATACATTTCTCATTAAATTTAATTCTATCCCAAATTGCTACATCCTCATCAGTTAATTCACCAATACGATATTTAATAATTAAATAGTTTAAAGCAACCGCTTGTGTCAAAAGATCCCACGTTTCATATTCCAATGAAGTGTGAACAAACTCAGCTAGACCTTGAGTTACCATAAAAGTATTTGCTTCTTCATACCAGCCAATCTCTTGGCATAAACGAAGAATACGTAATAAAGTTGGAATTTCATCTTTATGAAACTGTGGTAAATTTTTTGCTTTATCCATTCCATATACGATAAATGCCGCTAAATTTTCTTCTTTATAAAATTCTTTTTCTTTCCACACTAATATAGTTCTTTCTTTCCCTTCACCTTTCGGATGACAAGGTACAAGTAAAGAAAATAATTCAGCGAAATTATTTGGTTCTATATATGTATCTGTAACCAAATTCCAATTTGGATCGCGCTGTATAGCCCTCATATAATTCCCCTTCCCTTTTGTCTACATAGGAAATATTAATCCATTATTACATCATTAACAATAAATATTGTTATATTCGAAATCTATCATAATACTTATATCTATCAGTATATCATTTTTTCTCTTATTTAAAATTAGGAATGACAAATTTAAATAAACTGTTGAAATTACTAACTGTATACTTATTATATAATGGCTCAGATACATCATGCTAACATATTAGCTTAACCCTATATACTAGAATAATGTATCTGATTTTTATACGTAACTTATTCCACTAATTAAAGTCTCACTTCATTCCGTATGCTCTGATATTTCACTTAAAGCAAATCCCGCTTGATCATCTGCCGATTCTTTTATAGCTAAATCTCCTAGTGCTAACATCCCAACGAGTTGACCACTCTCAACTACTGGCAATCGTCTAATTTGATACTGTGCCATTAGCTCTGTAGCCTTTTCAATAGGTTCATCTGGAGAAACTGAAACAATGTTTGTTGTCATTACATTTGTAATTTTATTAGATCCAGGATGTTTCTCAGCAATCCCTCGAACAACTAAATCTCGATCCGTAACAAGACCAACAACTTGCTCATTTTCAACAACCGGAATCAATCCAATCGATTCTTCTTTCATCTTTACAGCAGCCTCATATACATTGTCTAGCGGTGTACAATGTACAACATCAGTACTCATAAAGTCTCTCACTCGTGTCATTTTTGTCTCCTCCTTTTTATACATACCATAGCTTTTCCTAAATCCCTTTATTTATTTCAGGAAAATCAGTTGATAAAGGAGGATTCCACAAAATAAAAAAGAGTCAGCAATATGCTGACTCTTTTTTTTATGACCCGTACGGGATTCGAACCCGTGTTACCGCCGTGAAAGGGCGGTGTCTTAACCACTTGACCAACGGGCCATGGCTCCGCAGGTAGGACTCGAACCTACGACCGATCGGTTAACAGCCGATAGCTCTACCACTGAGCTACTGCGGAATAATATATGGTGGGCCTAAATGGACTCGAACCATCGACCTCACGCTTATCAGGCGTGCGCTCTAACCAGCTGAGCTATAGGCCCATACACTTTTTACAGGGGCAGTAGGAATCGAACCCACACTGGAGGTTTTGGAGACCTCAGTTCTACCTTTAAACTATGCCCCTAAAGGATGCCGACTAGAGGACTTGAACCCCCAACCTACTGATTACAAGTCAGTTGCTCTACCAATTGAGCTAAGTCGGCATAAAAAAATGGTGGCTCGGGACGGAATCGAACCGCCGACACGAGGATTTTCAGTCCTCTGCTCTACCGACTGAGCTACCGAGCCAACATAAATGGCGGTCCCGACCGGGGTCGAACCGGCGATCTCCTGCGTGACAGGCAGGCATGTTAACCACTACACCACGGGACCATTTGGTTGCGGGGACAGGATTTGAACCTGCGACCTTCGGGTTATGAGCCCGACGAGCTACCGTGCTGCTCCACCCCGCGACAATATAATGTTTTTTTAAAAATGGAGGAGGTAGAGGGATTCGAACCCCCGCGCGACTCTCGCCGCCTGTCGGTTTTCAAGACCGATCCCTTCAGCCGAACTTGGGTATACCTCCATGAAGGAAAAAATAAAAATTTTATTATTATATGTATCTAAACCATTTAAAAAGAAAATGGAGGAGGTAGAGGGATTCGAACCCCCGCGCGATTCTCACCGCCTGTCGGTTTTCAAGACCGATCCCTTCAGCCGAACTTGGGTATACCTCCGAGACATATAATAAATAAAGTGGAGCCTAGCGGGATCGAACCGCTGACCTCCTGCGTGCAAGGCAGGCGCTCTCCCAGCTGAGCTAAGGCCCCATGTTTTTGGGAATATCGGGAAGACAGGATTTGA